>JBLHOB010000066.1:0-9378 GCA_047619425.1 Myxococcota bacterium | reverse complement strand
GACTGGCCGCGGCACGCTTGCCGGTCTCCGCAACGCCGCCCTTCAAAAGCACAAGAGGTTTGCGCGCGGTCAAGTTCTTCACCGAGCGTTTGAATTGTTCGCCGTCGGCAACGCCTTCGAGGTATGCAAGAACCACATCCGTGTCGGGGTCCACAGCAAAGTAATCCAATAGATCGCACAAACTGGTTTGCGCCGAATTGCCCAGCGACACTGCCTTGCTCACGCCGATGCCCGTCCCGCAGGCGTAGTTGAGAAACGACGAAACCAAATTGCCGCTCTGACTCGCCACCGCAATGCGCCCCGCCGGTGGATACGGTGGCACGATCTGGGCGCACATCGAGACCGATGTCGAGATAACACCCTGACCGTTGGGCCCGATCATCAGGATGCCGAGTTCATTGGCGGTTGCGACCAACTCGTCTTGCAACGCGATGCCTTCAGGGCCGGTTTCACCGTACCCGGCGCTGGTCACAAACGCGGCCCGAACCCCTTTTGCAGCACAGGCTTTCAGCAACTCGATGTTGACCTTGTTCGGTGTGCACACGAACACGAGGTCGGCTTCGCCCTCGGGCACCTTGGCGACATCGTTGAGAGTTGGTTCTCCAAGCACTTCGGCGCCATCGGGTTTGACGGGGAAAAGCTTGCCCTCATAACCAAATCGTTTGAGGTGGTGAAGTGTTGCGAAACCAAACTTTCCGGGGTGTCCCGAGACACCGGCCACGACTACACCGCGAGGGTAGAAAAGTGGGCGAAAGCGCTCGAGGATCGCGTCATCGCTCAACATCTCAGAAGGGTTAACCACACTTCCGGCCTTCTGGTCCTCACACAACTCGACCAACGCATCGACCGCGATCGGCGCGCTGCCCGAGATCATGACAGGATTGAGATCCACGCTTGCGATGTCGGCCCGCTCGAGCCCCAACGCTCCGAGTGCGACCACCATGTCGATCAGCGCAGCTTCATCGGCAGCAGGCTCGCCTCGAAAAGGCTTGCAAATTAAATCACTGGCACCCAGCGAAGCAATCATACGCGCCGCCTCTTCCCTGGAAACCGGGGCAGTGGCGAATGCCACGTCGCCCTGAATTTCGGCGAGAATGCCGCCGATTCCAAGCAGCACACAGGGGCCAAACTGTTCGTCTCGAACCAACCCGAGGATCAGTTCGCGTTTGCCCTGCACCATTTCGGCGACCAGCAATGAGACGTCGCCATCTTCGGGCACGGCCTTGCCCAACAATTCCTCCGCAGCTGCCTCAACCGCCGCCGCGTCGCCAAGCCCAAGGCGCACGAGATCGCGCTCGGTTTTGTGTGCGATGGTGTCACCACACAATTTCAGCACGACCGGAAAGCCAATCTCTTTTGCCGCCGCAACAGCGTCGCCTGGCTGCTGCACGTTGCTTTCCTTGGCAAACGGAATGCCGTGCTCGCGCAGCAGCTCTTTGGATGCGTGCTCAGAAAGGGTTACCGAGCCTTGATTCGAACTCATTCGTATTCTCCAGCGAAGCGAATTGATGCGTCCTCGAGACCGTCGAGGACGATTGATATTCCGCCTGGTTTCATCGTCCACTTGAGGCGGTGATCGCGATATTGGCGCGCGCCCTGGCCTGGGCGTCGTTATCGAGCTTTGCGAGTTCGGCCAAGTCTGACTTCAGCTCCGCGGCCTCCGTTGCGACACTCGACCGCTCCGGGGGCCAGACAAACGCTATCGAAGGCAATCCCTTGTAAAAAACCTTGCGGCCACGGGTTTGCGCATCTGTCTAGTTATCGAACGCTGATGACGTGCGCGGGCGTAAATTTCACACGGCCCGATTTACCGGTGTACGTGCCACGAGTCATCTTGCCGTAGATGGGATGGGATTCGTATCCAAGAGGCGTCGCCTTCTCGGTGCCATAGAAGTAGGTGCCGACCAACGGCAGATCGCCAACTTTGTCGGGAGCCTTGAGGGTGAAAATCACCTTGCTCTTGGACCACGTGCCCGCAGCGGCGTCCGACTCGACCTTGGTAATATTTACGTAGGTGAGATTGCGCCCAAACCGCTCTGGTCGCTTTTCGATCCACTCGGTCTGCGGTGCGCCGTCGGGCCCGATAATGGTCGGAGCTCCGACAACTTCCCAACCCGCAAGAGTGGCCGAACGTGCGTACCAGCGATGGGGACGATCGACCAACGCCACACCAACGACTGGGCCGGCACCCCCCGTGATGCGGACGGTCACCTGGAACGTCTCGCCTTTCTTTACCGAGGGCGGAAACTCCATCTTAATCGTCGAGTTGCTGTCGACTGCCTTGATGTGTGAGACGAGCGTCTGGCGATCGGCCTCGTTGAGTTTTCCGTACCCCTTCTCGCCTGCGATGATGGGCGCGAGATGCTTGCGCTCGGCAACCTCCTTGGCCGCGCGATCGCCGGCCCCCTCGAGAGCCGATTCGTCCGTAGAGGAGTGACACGCGGCGCAGAACGGCGTGACGTCCGTCTGGAAGTCAGGAGTGCCGCCCGGATAGGCCGCGACGCCGAGTGGCCCCAAGCAAACGCCAAAAACCACGGCTCCCAAAAGTACGTTCAACTTCATCACGATCCCTCCTGAAATTCCGAATGGCAGCGTCCGCACTTCTCTCGCACGCGATTCGGCTCTAAATAGAATGTACTGGCATCGTCGCCGCCAACATGGACAGTATGGCATTCCACGCAGTTCACGCCGAGATCCGCGTTGTGGACGGACCGCGCGTGGAATCGCACCTGTCCAAACTGCTCGTCCTCGTCAGAGGAAAACCCCTCGTGACACTGACGGCAGTCAGCCTCACCGAGGGGATACTCCATATGGTCGGGTTCGTCGAAGTCTCCAACCAGCCAGACGAGGGCATCCTTTGCCGCCAGCGCCTTCACCTTGGCCCGAGCAACCAGGCCGACGCCCCCATGACAGTCGATACAACGAAACGCGCGAGGGGGGCTGCCCTTCGTCCCGCCCTTTGTAGTTGAGGCACCACCGTGAACCCCAGCGAGATTTCGCGGGGCCTGTGCATCGAATCCGTCCCGGATCTCTGCGTGGAGCACCGCGCCACCCGGAAGATGGCACGCGTTGCAAAAGTCGTTTTCGGCCTCGAGGGTGTCGGTTGCGACCCAACCCAGGCACGCGCTCGCAACGACCAACGCGGCCAGTGCCGCCAGCTGCCAGGTCCGTATCCCCACGCGCCGAGTCACCTCCCCTAAATTCGAATCGTCCTTCGTGCCGTCCTCGAGCTGGGCACATCGGCTCAAGCCCACTTGAAGCTCGAACCGCAAGTTAGCGGAACTCGCCCCGATTCCTTCCGGGTAATCCCCGCCGGGCCCGCTGGGAAAGTAGACGCTTTGCTCCCGCTCGCCCGAAGCACCCGCGATCGACCGAACACCGGGAGAAAGCCCCGCGCTGATCCGTTACTCTTGCTCGCCAATTCCGATCAACATCACATCGGCATCACACCGATTCGAACACATCCAATGAGCACGGGGCCGCGGGCCTAGCAACGGCCCTAAACTCCCGGGACGCGCATCGATAAATCCCCGGAACGCGGTCCGAGTAAATTTCAATCAATCACGCATAACTTTAGAAACAACACCAGTCGTTCTAGGAGCAGAAGCAATGGCCAGGATCAACGAAAACTTTCAAAAACTCGCAGCAGGTTATTTGTTTCCGGAAATCGGACGCCGCGTACGCGCCTTTTCCGATGCCAACCCCAATGCCGACATCATCCGACTCGGCATCGGCGACGTGACGTTGCCGTTGGCTCCGGCGGTCGTTGCTGCCATGCATGAAGCAGTCGAAGAGATGGGCACCGAGAAGGGCTTTCGCGGATATGGCCCCGAGAACGGTTACGACTTCCTGGTGGACGCGATTCGCGAACACGACTATCGCGCCCGGGGCATCGAAATCGAGGCCGACGAAGTCTTCGTTTCCGACGGCAGCAAACAGGACAGTGGCAACATCCAAGAAATTTTCGGTGGGGATTGTTCGCTGCTGGTTACCGACCCGAGCTACCCCGTTTACGTCGACACCAACGTCATCGCCGGCCGCACAGGCGACGTAGACGACCAGGGCTACTACGGCGGCATCAAGTATCTCGCTGCAACTGAAGAAAACGGCTTCATGCCCACGCCGCCAAGCGAAGCCATTGACCTCGCCTACTTGTGCTCCCCCAACAATCCGACGGGCGCGGTCGCCACGCGCGAAAACCTCGAGGCATGGGTTGCCTGGGCGAAAGATTGCGACGCGGTCATTCTTTTTGACGCCGCCTACGATGCCTTTATCCAGGACGACTCGCTGCCGCGATCGATCTACGAAATTGAAGGCGCGAAAGACTGTGCGATCGAAATGCGCAGTTTCTCAAAGCGCGCCGGCTTCACCGGTGTGCGATGCGCCTACATGGTGATCCCCAAAACAGTCGCCGGTACGACTGCAAGCGGAGAGCGAGTGCCGCTCAACCAGTTGTGGGGACGCCGGCACGCGACCAAATTCAATTCGGTCCCCTATGTGATTCAGCGCGCTGCAGCGGCGTCCTTTTCGCCCGAGGGCAAAGCACAAACCCAGCAGCAGGTTCGACACTACATGGACAATGCCAAGCTCATTCGCGAAGGCCTGGCTGCAGCCAACTTCACCGTCTTCGGCGGCGAGCACGCACCGTACATCTGGATGCGAACCCAGGAAGGCCAAACGTCGTGGGAATGCTTTGATCAGCTGCTCAACACCGCGCATGTGGTTGGGACACCGGGCTCGGGCTTCGGTCCGTCTGGCGAAGGCTACTTCCGTATTTCAGCCTTCAACTCCCGCGAAAACGTCGAAGAAGCCATTCGACGAATCATCAAGGGATAGTCGCAAACGTCACGAAGCTTGTATTACAGGTCGCGAAGCCAATTGCTTTGCAGGGAGACGGGTCGCACGGCGGACCGCCTCCCTCGGCTTCGCTCTCGGGTGTGTCGAGCGTTACGGATGCTCCACCCAAGCGAGTTCCCACTGGTCGTCTTCACCTTGCAGACACGCCACGGTCGCAGTCGGAAACGAGATCGGCGAACGGTGCGCGTCTCCGGTTGTCAACAAGCCGACCAGCCGCCCGACAAACGGCAAATGGCCGACCAACATCAGAGACTCTCTTTCGCCGAACAGCGAATTGGCAACAGGCTCGATCGGATCTTCGGGATGGAGCCCGTCGATTTGGATTACTCCAGCCGGCGGCTCAAGTGCTGCACCAAGTAACTCGGCGGTTTCACGCGCCCGCACCCGCCCACTGTGACGGATCTGTCGCACGCGAACACCGCGAGTCGACATTGCCCGGGCGATGGTCTGCACCTCGACGCGACCTACTGAGCTGAGTGTGCGTGCGGCATCAGGACTAGTCGCTAGCGCGTCTCCGTGGCGAACGATGTAAAGCTCCATCTCCAATTGCTCCTGCGCGACTTGCCAACGTTGTCCGAATGGTGAGGGGGAATTCTCGCTTCCGTATCAACCCGCGTGCGATCAATCCGGGTCGACGGTACCGACGCGCCCGCCTGGCTGGATGAACTCGACCGTGTTGCCATGAGGGTCTTTGACAAAAATCTGCCCCACCGAAGAGCCCAATGCCTGAATCTCAAGACCCGCTTCTTCGAGGCGAGCCTTAACTGAAGCGTAGTCTTCGATTTCGAAAGCGATGTGATTTGCAAGCGGGTTGCTGTTGCCGACAACGACGCCATCGCGCATTGCTTCGGGCAACTCGATCAAATGTAGTTGCACAGGGCCGGCCTGGTACCAAGTACCCTGGATCCCCATCTGGGGACGCTCGATTTCGGGCAGCCCCAACAGGCCTCCGTAAAATTCGCGCGCCGCCTCAAGATCTAAGATGGAAAGAGACACGTGGTGTGCACCCTTAGTCAACATTGTCGGTTCTCCGTTTCGTGATCATCGGCGCAGAGACTGCGCCCTCCACAGTCATGATAGAGCGCCGTTAGGTCCTACACGAGTCGAAAGTGACTTCGCCTTGCCCCCAGCCTGTCGCGCCAGCACAGGGTTTGTGAGAGGCTTGCTCAACTGCCACGGCCCAGCGCACAACTTCGACGGAGAAACGCAGCCAATGAAAACCCGAGCAACAGCCCTACCCCGCACGCCCATTGCTCAAGCCATTCGCGCGGGCTGCGGCCTCCTGTGCCTTTTCTTCGTGCTCGTCGCGTCGGTCGATGCTCGCGCGGACCGCAGCCCCGAACTCGACCAGCGCCTGGACGCCTGGCTCAAAAGCGAGCTCAAAGGCCTCGTCAAAACCTACAAACACTTTCACGCCAATCCCGAGCTCTCCCTCGAGGAAGCCGAGACTGCAAAACGCGTCGCGAAAGAATTCCGCGCGGCCGGCTTCGCAGTATCGACCGGCGTCGGTGGACACGGCGTGGTGGGTATCCTCAAAAATGGTGCAGGCCCAACGGTCTTGATCCGCGGCGATACCGACGGGCTCCCCGTCACCGAGAACACTGGCCTGTCCTATGCGAGCAAGGTGACGGCACGGCGCGACGATGGGACCACGACTGGCGTCATGCATGCTTGCGGACATGACGTGCACACGACCAACTTGATCGGCACAGCGCAGTTTCTCGCCGCGACACAGGACGCCTGGTCGGGTACCCTTGTCGCCATTGCGCAGCCCGCAGAGGAGCTTGGGCGCGGGGCATTGGCGATGATCGACGACGGCTTGTTCGAACGCATCCCGCGTCCCAACTACACGGTCGCCCTTCACGTTGAGTCGTCGATGGCCGCCGGTGATGTCGGATATACATCGGGCTGGTCCCACGCCAACGTCGACTCCGTGGACATCACAATCTACGGCCGAGGCGGCCACGGTGCGCGGCCGCACACCACCGTCGATCCAATCGTGGTTTCCGCCCATCTCGTCACACAGCTTCAAACCTTGGTCAGCCGTCGTGTCGACCCTCTCGACCCCGCCGTCGTTACCGTCGGCTCGATACACGGTGGACACAAACACAACGTCATCCCCGACCAAGTGCACCTGCAGCTGACCGTGCGCTCATACTCCGACGAGGTGCGGAACATCTTGATCGACGGCATTCGTCAGATGGCTCGCGACACCTGCGTCGCGTTCCAATGCCCCAAGGCGCCCCTAGTCGCCACCCGAGACAACTACACCCCCGCGGTGTATGCCGACCCGGGGCTTGTCGCTACGGCGGTGGAAGTCTTTCGCGATGTTCTAGGCGATGAGCACGTTGTTGAGCGCAAGCCGTCCATGGGAGGCGAAGACTTCGGGCGCTACGCCCGCGCGCTCGAGGTCCCGGGCATCATGTTCCGCTTGGGCACGATTAGCCGCGAGTCGGTCACTGCGAGCGAACAACCCGGAGCGAGCCCGCTGCCATCGCTCCACTCAAGCCTCTACGCCCCGCTGCCAGAGCCGACCCTGCGCACCGGTATCAAGACCATGTCCCAGCTCGTGCTCGAACTATTCGAAGCGAAGTAGACTCGTCGAGGCTAGGAGCTTGGCCCAAGCTCCCTAGGCCTCTTACTCGATTTTCTCACCCAAGCGGTCTCCGACTAGGAGATGTGCTGTAAGCCGAAGATCCGCGGCCGCTTCGTCTCGCGATATCACCTCGGCTTTCATTCGCAGCAGACACGAATACAAAACGTGTCCGACAACGCGGGCAATCTCTTCGCGATTGCACCCGTCTTCCTGTGTAAGTGCCATGTCGACGAACTTGATAATCGTCTCGCCGAACACGTGTTGCGAAGCGAGCTGCCCAAAGTCATCGGAGGTCCAGGCTTCTGCAAGGGTTCTAAACAGCGTTGGCTTGAGCAATGCCCAGTCGACAATTTGGATTAGGACCGCGGCAAGTCTCTCGTCTGGAGTGCCTACAACGCGCGATCGCCTTTCGAACACGGCGTGCAGCTCTTCAACTTCTAGCACCGTGAGTTCGATTAGCAGCAACTCCTTAGACCCAAAGTAGTGATAGATCGTCGCTCGAGACACACCCGCGTCTTTTGCGATCGCAGACAAGCTGACCTCGGTACCGCCCGATTGCTTTGCCAATTTCCGGGCAGACGAAAGCACCGCACGCTTTCTCTCTGCTTGGGCCGCCGTCAGCTTCTTTGAGCCCGAAGGGCCCACAGCCAGCGCTTTTGCCATAAGTTCTTCCGAAAGCTCTGGGCCAACAAGGGCCCGATCCAGTTCCAGACTTGGCGCAGCCACCCAACTCGCGCGGCTCCAAAATCGACTGAGGCGGCTTGCCCCAATCAATCCGAATATACACTAGTTAGAGTCAGCCGGTAGGGCTTGCGGCTGTTCTCCCTCGAGGGAACCCGAGAGTGGATTCGAGATGATCGGCGCTCCACCTGATAACGCAGAGCCAAAAAAACTCACGCGCTGCAGGATGGAAACCGGTGCGACCTGTGCACAAAAGTGTCCCTCCCGTGCGAGTTCCTCGCCAATCACCGTGGCGTCGCAGTCGGCATCTGTCCGCGCGCCTACGATGCCCGCTGGCACGATTTGCGCGTAGCCAGCCGTCGTCATCGGACCCATATTGCTTTGGACAGGAACTTGGGCGACCGGCAAGAATGCAACTGGGCGCAGTGACGCAGCGACGAGTGGAATCCGGCCGAGCAGCCAAGCCAGGCTCTCGGTAAAACGATTGGGCACGCGCGTGTCTTGAACTCCCGAAATCAGCAACAGACTCGGCTTCCGCAGCACGCCATCGACCGCGATTGGATCGCGATAGAGATGGCGGGCATGATGAATGGGGTCTTGGCGGTCAAGCGCCGTCTGCAAAAGCGAAAGAGCAAGCCAAAGCTCACGGCTGTCGCCCGACATCAAGAGACGCGCGAGATGGCTGCCAAAACTCGACTTCAGCTGATGGGTCAGTAACTCAGCAATCGGTGCGCCTCCCGCAATCAAGGTCGCTGCCGAGATTTCGGGTGCGTAGGCGAGAAAGGCGGGAGCATGGTTCGCGCCGTCGCTAACACCGAGATACGCGATCGGTGCAGCGAGATCGAGATCCGGCACGCCATCGCCCTGCCCAATGGGCAAGACATCCAGCGAGCTAAGCGCCTGGGCGAGGCGCACGAAGGCAAGCTGCTCCGCGTGGGTCTGCAGCCAAAACTCAGGCAATTCCCGATCCTTCATGAGCGCGAGTATCGCCGCAGCGAACTGACTGAAGATCGCCGTATCTGGCTCCATTGAAGCACTGAGCTCTCGATTGAAGACGTCGGTAAACCCGAGCACCGCAAAGCCCGCTTCCGCGAGACCGCGTCGCGCTTCAACGGGCACCTCCCGGGCCGCGTTGCCGGGATTGCCGTGTTGGTAAATCACCAAGGGCGCACCTGCTTCGGCGCGTTCTCTCGGCAGGGCGAGGGTAAACGCAATCGGTGTCGAACCGTCCATTGCGAGTCGCC
>JBLHOB010000065.1:0-9388 GCA_047619425.1 Myxococcota bacterium | reverse complement strand
AGCACCATTTACGCGTGTGGTCATCGACGCCGGGCATGGCGGCAAAGACGAGGGCGCAACCAGCGCCAATGGCATTCGCGAGAAAGAACTGGTTCTCGACGTGGCGCAGCGGCTTGGCAAACTGCTCGAGCGGGAAAAGCTCAGCGTCATCCTCACTCGAGACTCGGATCACTTCGTGCCTCTTGAAGTGCGAACCTCTCGCGCAAACGACGCGCGGGGTGATCTCTTCGTGTCGATCCACGCGAATGCGGCCCGAGTTAAAAGGGCCCGCGGCATCGAAACCTACTTTGTTTCCCTTGAAGCAAGCGACGCGGCAGCCGGCAACTTGGCCGACCGCGAAAATGAGGCCCTCGGGCAGGGGCGAGCAGCATCACGCGCGGTCGATCCCTTTCTCGCGCTGCTGGGCGACATGATCAACACCGACCACATGGCCGAGTCCAATGCCTTCGCAAAGCTCGCTCAAGCGGAGCTTGCCCGGGTCGACAAGACGTCATCGCGTGGAGTGAAGCAGGCGCCCTTCGTCGTGCTGATGGGGGTTCAGATGCCCGCAGCCCTGATTGAAATTGGTTTTCTCAGCAACAATGACGACGCTGCATCCCTGCGTAACTCGAGTCATCGTGAGAACATCGCAAAAGCGCTCGCGTCGGCGGTGGTCGCCTTCGGAAAACGGTACGATGCGCGCCGCGGTCTTGCGCTGCGCTCCAACTAAAGGCTGAACGTCCAGTGCCAAAGACAATGCCTTGTCGACGGACGCGCCGTGCGCGCGCCGTATATCCCTGCAATCGCTCCCGGCCATAGGCCCGGCGCACTCAAGAGGCCAACGAATAACCGATGAGAAAAGACGGACGCGCATTCGATCAACTCCGACCGATCGAGATGATCCCCAATTTTACCGCCAACCCTCTCGGCAGCGTTCTTTGCAGCATGGGCAACACCAAGGTTTTGTGCACCGTGTGCGTTGAGCAGCGCGTGCCCGGTTGGCTCAAGGGCAGCGGCGACGGTTGGGTGACCGCGGAATACTCGATGCTCCCGGGCGCAACGGATACCCGCAACAAGCGCGAAAGCACCAGCGGTAAAGTTGGCGGCCGCACAATGGAGATTCAACGCTTGATCGGACGCAGTCTGCGCGCCGTTGTTGACCTGCGGGCTCTGGGCGAGCGCAGTCTGCTCGTCGACTGTGATGTGTTGCAGGCCGATGGAGGGACACGCACGGCGTCAATCACCGGTGCCTACGTTGCACTAGCAATCGCTTGCGGTCGCTTGCAGGCCGAAGGCAAGCTCAAGACAAACCCCCTAAGCGATGTTGTGAGTGCCATCTCGGTAGGCATCGTAGGCGGCGAAGCGCTGCTCGACCTGCCGTACGAAGAAGATGTGCGCGCCGACGTCGACATGAACGTGGTCGGCACCGGCAGCGGCGACTTGATTGAAGTACAGGGCACAGGGGAGGGCGCAACGTTTAGCGAGAAGCAGTTGCACGAACTCACTGCGCTTGCACTCAAGGGCATTGCAGATGTGAAAGCAGCGCAGATTGCCGCCATCGACGCCGCTCTTGTGGATATCAACCGTGGCGGATGATTCGGCACATTGGGTGATCGCCACCGGCAACCCCGGCAAGCAGCGAGAGTTTGAAGAAATTCTCGGAGGAGCGGGGATCGACTTTGGAACCCTCGCGCACTACGCGCCAGTAACATTCCCCGACGAGGGGCTCGACTATCGCAGTAATGCGATAGCGAAGGCGCGAGCCGTCGCGAGCCAAACTCACGAAGTCGCAGTCGCCGACGATTCTGGAATTGAAGTAACCGCTTTAGGCGGGGCGCCGGGGCCGATTTCTGCGCGTTATGGTGGCGAAGGCCTCGACGATCGTGGACGTGTCGAAAAACTACTCTCGGCTTTGGCCGAAGAAAAGACCGAAGACCGCAGCGCTCGCTTCGTTTGTTATGCGGCGCTTGCCACTCCAGAGGGCGACACGGTCGTTGCCTATGGTGAGTGTCGAGGCGTGATCCTCGAAGCTCCGCAAGGGGAAGAGGGCTTCGGCTACGACCCGATCTTCATGCCCGAAGGCTACTCGCAATCAATGGCAGAGCTCGACAAAGAGACCAAGAATCGCATCTCGCATCGAGCCCGCGCACTGCAAGATCTTCAGGCCCGTTGGTCGACGCCGTAGCAGGAAGGGCAACGCCGGAGCGTAAAGTCGAGCCCCGCGGTTTGGCCTCCTCACAAAGCGATGCGACTAGACTTCCATCTTCTCGACGCGACTGGCGACAAAGCTCTTGAGCCATGCATGGTCGTCGGCTGTGAGGTTGTCAAAACGTACTGCCATGCCGAGAGGCAGCCCGGGGCGTTGCAAATTGCCGGGGACGTTTGCGTACATCACCTCGGCGAACGCGCGGATATGACGTTCGGGTAAGCGCATCTCGAGTTCGACGTGGGCACCGTTCATAAGCGCGCGCTTGGTCGAGAGAAAGGCCCCGTTAGTCGCCAGGCTGTAAATCTCTGCTTCCTTCGTGCGCCCTCCGAGTGTCACGTCGCAACCAAACTGTGTGGGGACGCGTGCATGGTCGCGCTCGCCAAAGGTATTGCGGTCGGCGTGAAGTGCGCGATTGAGCTGGAAGCGTAGGGTCGGCTCGCTCATCGGGTTCCAAAGCGCGAGTTTGACGCCAACCTTGCGCAGCTTCTTGCGCTCGGGTTTGTCGAGAGCATCCCCCACTGAAACAAAGCCCACGCCCGGCGCTGGCGCGGTGGAACGAATCCGCTTTAGCGTCGCCTCAAGATCGCTGGCCTTGAACGTACTGGGGATGAAGAGTGCTCCGATCAAGGGATCCTGCGCGCCCACCAAGTGTTCTACTTCGTCGAGGCTGGTTGCGATAATCATCGGCTGGTCGAGTTCGCGCAGTCGACGCGATAGGTCCATCGTCTCGAGGCCCTTTGGGCTTTCGAGAACCACGACGTAGCGGTTGCTGCTGGGGTCGCTTGGCTCGGCCAACATGATGTGCGCTCCAACTAGCGCAATCGGAGTAATTCCGAGCGGGCTTTAGCCGGGGCGATACACACCAGCACGTCACGCGGCGGGCTAAGCAGTGGCCAGACGCTCCATGACCTCGTACGGGGTCACGACGGAGGGATCGAAGCGCTCTAAGTTGCGTCGAAGTTGCTGACGCGAACGCCCCGCGACCCTGCATCGCTGGTGCGCAAGAAAGGCGTCCAGGTGCTGGTCAAAGAAGGCGAGTAGGCCATCGCGCCCGATGTTTTCGGGGTCGTGGCCGTGCTCGCTCAATTCTAACCACAGCGCGTAACGCGCAACGCGCCGGTTGAGTGCGCAACAAAGTTCGATGTAGAAGAAGTCGAAACGCCGTCGGGCCATACAGTGCAGTGGGGCGGCAAGCCCATAAGTGTCAGCGATCACTCACTTATTATGGCTTGCGAGTTGCCCGCTCTGCGCGGTTCGCGATACCGCGGCTAGACAAACGTGACCGCCAACGTAGAGAGCGCAATGCCCAAGGCCGCCACCGTCCCCGCAATCGGCAACTGGGTGCGCACGTGGTCCATCAAGTCGCAGCCTGTAAACATGCTCGACAAGATTGTGGTGTCGGAGATCGGCGAGCATTGGTCGCCGAAGACTGCGCCACCCAACACGGCACCGAAGCAGATTTGGATATACATCGGATCGGGCAAGACCGACCACGCAAGCGGGATCGCCAACGGAAAGACCACGGCATAGGTTCCCCAAGACGTGCCCGTCGCGAATGCGATGATCATGCACAGCACCGTAAGCAAACCTGGCAGCAGTATTGCGGGCAGGGCGCTCCCGCCGACGGAGACGAGAAAGCCGGCTGTGTCGAGGCTCTTTGAAACTTCGGCCACGGTTACCGCAAGACCCAGGATAATGGCTCCGACGGTCATCTTGCCGCAGCCGCGAACGAACCCGTCGATCACCTTCGAAAGCTCCATGCCGCGCATTCGGGCCAAAACCATCGCCGAAAGCACCGAAGCCATGAAGGCTTCGTTGACGTAGCTGCCCCAGCCCGCCACGACCGGGATGATGTTGATCCCGAGCAAGACACCAAGCGGCAAGAGGAAGTCGATCAATGCGGGGGTGTAGCTCGAGATCGTCGTGCCTTCGGCCGAGGCGGCGAGTTCTTCATCCACCATCATGGGGGTTGCGCCCGGTGCGTTCAGGCCGTCGCCGCGCTTACTGCGAGCGCGTGCTTCGCGCATCGGACCGGGTACGAAGGGCAGTTTCTCATAGGCAAAGAGCAGCGTCGAAAGTACGGCGAGGATCCCGTAGAAATTGTACGGGATGCTTTTCATGAAGAAGCTCCACGCCGTGGCCTCGTCGGGAATGATCGCAATACTTCCAGCCACCAGCCCGCCAACGTAGACGGGCCACGCATTGAAGGGCAGAACCGTCGCAATCGGAGACGCGGTTGAGTCAACCATGTAGGCGAGTTCTTCGTGGCTCACACCGTGAGCGTCGGACACGGGCTTTACCGTCGAGCCCGTGAGCACTGTGCTCACCGTGCCGCCTTGGTGAAAGATGCAGCCCAGAAGCCATGCGAAGAACAGTGATGACTGGCGCGTTTTCGAAAACCGCAGACCCACTCGGTCGGCAAAAAACCTCGCGGCCCCCGTCGCTTCCCAAATGCCAATCAACCCGCCGAGGCTCCAGAGATAGATAATGAGGATCTGCGCGTACTTGTTCGAGCCGATGGCTGGCAAGAAGTAGCGGGTGATGATGTTGAGATCTTCGGGGTTGCTGGTGACGGAATAGAGCACCAGGGAGCCGGTGACGATGCCCGCAAAAAGCGCCAGCAAGACCTGACGGGTTGCGAAAGCAAGCCCAAGGGTTACCACTGCCGGAAGAATCGAAAGCCAACCCGCGTCGATCGTTTCAGTCATATTGAACGAGCATACCCCCGCCGGCTGCTATGCACCCATCAGATTCGTCAACCAGGGCTCCGGATTCGGCTCGCACCTGCCGATAGATGGGGGATCCAACCGATTGCTCCAGGAGATCCATGTCGTTCTCGTTGATGACGTATAGTAGTGCCGCTGTGACTAAGACTCGTTTTACACTCGTGCGACATGCAGAATCGCTTTGGAACGCCGTCGGCCGCTGGCAGGGCCACGGCAATCCGCCCCTGTCTGAGCGCGGTTTTGCCCAGGCCAATGAATGCGCGAAGCGCTTTTTGGGAATGAGCGAGCCCGTAAGTCGCCTGATTTGCAGCGACTTACTGCGCACGCGTCAGACCGCCGCGGCGATTGCCGAGTCTTTGGGCCTTGAGCCCGAGCCCACCGACCAATTGCGAGAGCTTGAGATCGGACGCTGGACCGGAATGACCCGCGAGGCTATTGCCGAAGTCGAACCTCAGCTCTTAACCGATTTTGATTCGGGCAACCCGAACATCCGTCCCGGTGGCGGCGAAACTCGCAACGAAATTCGCGCCCGCGTGCGTGACGTCGTCGAACAATTGGCGATCGCCCACCCCGGCGAGCACTTGGTTCTCGTAGTCCATGCCGGAGTGATCCGCGCACTGGTCCCGGAAGCCAACCCCGCCAACACCGAAAGTGTCGAGATCAGCCTCGACGGTATTCGCAAGGCGCGGCCGACCATCACCTACGACCCGTCGGGCAGTCCTTCGTCTCACGGCGGCATTCTCTACTAGTTCGAAAGCGGCTTCGAAGAACGCCAGGTTACGTCGGCGACGTTTGCACCTGAACCTGAGCGGAAGGGCAGGCCGCTTCGCTATGTGCGTTCTTCGGCCGGCGCCCGCAGCGCCGCGATCCCTTCGAGTACGATCCAGATATCCAAGACGATTACGATCGTGCCCACTGCCGCGAGCAGCCAGAACTCTTGGATGTTTGAGTAGTAGTCGATCAAGTTGCCCGCCATGCCAAAGATGGTGACGACGCCAATGAAGATCATCGGCACCAGGGTGTAGACGACAGGGCGTCCGAGTCGCTTGAGCCAGACCGAGACGATCAACAGCGTAACGCCCGCGACCAGTTGGTTGGTCGTACCGAACAACGGCCACAGTGCGAGCCCGCCTTTGCCGCTGCCTTGGGTGACGGCGAGTAGGAGTGCGGCGCCGATGCCGAGGGCGCTTGCGATGTAGCGGTTGCTCAGGACTTTGATGCCGTAGAACTCGCCGAGTTCGGCGATGACCAGGCGCTGGATCCGCGCGCCGGTATCGAGGGACGTTGCGGCAAAGGCAATGATGACGACGGCCATGAAGGTTTGCGCCGTTTCGACAGGGATTCCGAGGCTGCCGACAAAGCGCGCGCCACCGTCGATGAAGGCACTCAGCTTCGAGGGCAGGCCATTGGCCGCACCCCAGCTTGAATAGTGTTCGTGCCACTCCGCGGTAGTCGCGAAGCCCGCAGTGGCAGCCAACGTTGCGATCAAGCCCAGATAACCCTCGGCCAGCATGCCGCCATAGCCGATGGGGCGCGCTTCGGGCATCGACATCACCTGCTTTGAGGTAGTGCCCGAAGAGACGAGACCGTGAAAGCCACTCATTGCGCCGCAGGCGATCGTCACAAACAAGAAGGGGATCATCGGTGGTGCACCCTCGGGCATCAAATTGATTGCCGGCGCGACAACGGGCGGATGCAGCCAGACGAGGCCGAGGGTAAGGAAGACGAGTGCTGTCACGAGCTGGTGTGAGTTGAGGTAGTCGCGAGGTTGCAAGAGCAACCACACGGGCATCACCGAAGCGACAAACGAATAGATGAGGAGGATCCACACCCAGGTCGTCACCGAGATCTCAGTGATTGCCGGGTAGGCTGCCGCGAAGTCGTCCCCGACGAAGATGGCCGCGAGCAGGATCGCGTAGCCCACGAGCGAAGGCACCAGCATGCCGACTCCGCGCTTGTAGACCAGCCAACCCAGCCCCATGGCGACAATGATCTGAACGTTGATCGGGAAAATCGAAGCCGGGTTGTTCTTAAACAGCGTCGCAATGATAAAGGCGAACACCGCGAGCACGATCCAGATCAAGAAAGAGATCACGATGAGGAACAAGACCTGAACCCGCCGGTTGATGACGTGCCCCGCGACTTCGCCGATCGACTTGCCCTTGTGCCGCATACTGATGACGAGGGCGGAGAAGTCGTGCATCGCCCCCATGAAGATGGTGCCGACGCAGATCCAGATGAGCGCCGGTAGCCACCCCCAGATGACCGCGATGGCGGGCCCGACGATGGGGGCCGCTCCGGCGATGGAAGCAAAGTGATGGCCCCACAAAACGTGCTTCTTGGTGGGGACATAGTCGACGCCGTCTTCTTGCTCGATTGACGGCACGCCTTCTTCTTCGCGCAGTTGAAAAATGACGTCGGCGAGAAAGCGGGAGTAGAAGCGATAGCCCAACGCAAAAGCGACGAGGACGATGGCGGCCAGCACTGCTGAGTTCATTGGTGGGTTCCCGTCTTGAGTTTGCTGCTGCTGGCTGCCTTGGCCTGAGCTTGGTTTTACGAGGATCCGGGTATGTGCATGGAGCTATTTCGAGACTGAGTTTTCGGGGCCGAGCAGTGAGAACTGGCGACCCAAGCCGGGCAGCATCCGTCTCAATAATAGTAGAAAGCCTACCCCCGCCAACGCACCCAGGGAGTCGAGCCCCACGTCGTAGATCGAGCCCAAGCGTAACGCCGAGAGACTCTGACGCGTTTCGTCTGCGGCGGCAAAGGCGATCGCGAGCCCAGCGGCCGCGGCGATACGCCGCGTGGTGGCGCCCCCCGGCGCAAAGACCATCGCGCGCAAGATGAGAAATGACAGCACGCCGTACTCGGTGACGTGGGCAGCCTTGCGAATCATGAATTGAATCAGCTCGCTTGTCTCCGTCGTAACGTCGGGCAAAAGCCAGCGGATCAGCGGGCCCAGGAAGCGCGATGTGCCCTCGAGCGACAAGTCGTCGCCGCCCAGCCCCCAGACGAACAATGCCCACGCTGCAGCCAGCCCCCAGGCCCAGACGGTGCCGCGGCGGTGCCCGGAGTCGCTTGCTTCGGTTACTGGGTTCGTCACAAGTACGAAGGCCTCGCTAGCGGGGTTAAGTAAGCTGGTTTGCTGCGGCGGTTGCTGGAAGTCGTCGCGGCTCGGCGCAGTCAGGAGACTAGCAACTCGCTGTCGATTGCAGCGGTCCGTTGCACCGCGCGATGGGATGCGAATGGCCATGCGTAGGCGCGGCAAATCGGGGGTATGCTCCCGCGCGAGCAATCTCCCGACACTCGGAAACCACCATGAACCTCACGATCGGCATCGTCTACGAAGGCTTCGACGCGTATGAAAAGCGCGACGGGGACCCCCACGACTACGCCGTGGAGTACGAACCCGAAAGCACCGTGGCAGCGCTCGAAGCGGCGATCCAATTGCTTGGCCATGAGGTGGTTCGCATTGGCAAGCCCCATGATCTCCTGGAGCAGATTGCGAAGGGTGCGTTGGGGGAGCTCGACGCGGCGCTCTCGATCGCCGAGGGCTACGGCTCCCGCAACCGCGAGGCCTGGGCGCCAAACCTGCTCGAAATGGCGGGGATCCCGAGCCTTGGCTCGGACGCGCTGACGCTTTCACTCTCGCTCGACAAGGCTTGGACAAATCGCACGGTGGCGGCGGCGGGCATTCCCGTCCCGGCCCATTGCCTGCTTGAGTCGGAGAGCGCTGCGCAAACCAGCGAGCTGCCGGCCCCGTTTCCGCTGTTCGCAAAGCCGCGATGGGAGGGCACCTCGAAAGGGATCGGCGCCAACTCTCGCGTCACCAACCGCGATGAGCTGGCTCGTGAAGTCGCGCGAATTGTCCGCGACTACAACCAGCCGGCTTTGGTCGAGGCCTTTGTCGAAGGGGCGGAGTACACGGTGACGATCGTCGGGCACGACCCACCGCGCGCTTTGCCGGTGCTGCAACGCGCGCTCGACGTCAAAACTCGCATTGGCCTGCACGCGGTTACCGGCGTCCATCCCGAGTTTCAGCACGCAGCCGAAACAGAGCCGGAACACTGTCTGCCGGGAGATCTCGATCCGCTGCTTGAAAGCGAACTCCAGCGGCTGGCGCTCGAGAGCTTCGCGTTGCTCGAATGCAAAGACTTCGCCCGGGTCGACTTCCGCCTCGACGGGGCGGGGCGCCCGATCTTTTTGGAAATCAATCCGCTGCCGACCTTTGCAATTGACGGCAGCTTTGGGATCCTCGCCGAGCTCGAGGGCCGTACGGTGGCCGAGCTGTTGGCCGATGTGATCGCGACGAGCCTTGTGCGCTTGGGCTTTCCCGCAAACGAATTAGACAAGGAACACTCATGAGGCACTTTAACTCGGACGTAGCCCCCGCAGGCATCTCCGCCAAAGACTGGTCGAGCTGGACGTGGCAGATGCAAAACCGGGTACGCGGCGCAGAAGGCCTCTCGCGCTT
>JBLHOB010000064.1:0-9518 GCA_047619425.1 Myxococcota bacterium | reverse complement strand
GTCCGAACGACCCGCAATATCGTTAAACTTGCTCGGTGCGGGCGCTAGCGTGTAGGTGTGATTCGCCGGCCGAACGGCAAGGTGTCGAAGGCGCGAGCCCAAGGCCAGAGCCCCGGCATCGATTTTGTGAGCCTGAACCCAAGCCCCGCCGAATCCAATTCAAACGGCAGAGAGACCCACGATGATAAAATTCTTGAAGGCACTGTTTTCCTCCGACACAGCGAGTGAGCCGAGTCTCGCTCCCGAGACGGCTGCCACGAGCGACCCAGGCGGAGCGAACGCGAACTCGCACGATGAGGTTCTTGCAAGTCTCATCGCGCACATTTGCACAACGATGCCCGATGCAAGGTTGCCCGAAGAGATCGATCCACACATCCACATGTACGACGCGGGCTACGTGACCTCGATCACTGCGGCGGACTTGCTCGCGCACATCGACGCTCACTACCAGCTCGACATCTCCGAGACGAAGTTGATCGGGCCGCTGCAGAACCTCGCGGCGCTCTCGAAGTTTATTTGCACCGAACGCAGCTAGGCCACGGGAAATGGTGCTCGAACCCGGCCACCAGACTTCGTCAACCAACGGTTCGATTGCGTAGTCGACTCTGCTCGTTGGGTGCCGCCGCCGCGCAACCCGCCGTGGGGTTTGCCGTGGTTCCACTAATGAAGTCATGAGCGTCGCTTCTTTTTACCGGAAACAGGAATGTGAAATGAACAACCAGAACACAGCAACGAGATGGTCGAGCAATGTTGGTATCCGCTGGCTGATGGCGGGCTCTTTCTTGGCGACCGCTGCAATCGCTGTGGCGTGTGGTTCGGACGCGAAGCCCCCAATACTTGTTGCGAGTGGCGACGACGGCAGCGGCCACACCGCGCCGACACCGCAAACGGTCGCCGCTAATGCAGCGGTTTTCAATGAGCTTCCCTTTGACGACGAAAGCGATTTTGTTCTCGCGCGACGCGGCTTGATTGCACAGCGCAAAGACCCGGTGATCTCGGATGCCGCGGGAAACGTGGTGTGGAACCTCACTGACTATGAATTTGAAACGGGCGATTCTCCCGACAGCGTAAACCCGAGTCTTTGGCGACAAGCCCAGCTCAACTCCATTCACGGTTTGTTCAAGGTCAGCGATCGCATCTATCAAGTGCGCGGTTACGACCTCGCGAATATGACCCTCATCGAGGGCGACACGGGTTGGATCATCATTGACGTCATGACGGCGAAAGAAACCGCCGCGGCTGCAATGGAACTTGTACGCGAGCACCTCGGCGACAAGCCCGTGATGGCGGTCATCTATACCCACAGTCACATCGATCACTTTGGTGGAATACGCGGGGTGGTGTCGGATGACGATCTCGCGCGCGGGATCCCGATCATTGCGCCGGAAGGCTTTCTCGCAGAAGCGGTCAGTGAGAACGTGCTCGCGGGTACCGCGATGACACGGCGCGCTAGCTACATGTTCGGCTTTTTGCTCGACCGCAACCCACGTGCTCACGTTGACTCGGGGCTTGGCAAGGGGACTGCGCCGGGAAGCTACGGCCTGGTGCCTCCGACTGAAATTGTGTCTGGCGTTGAGCGCACCATGACCCTCGACGGCTTGGAGACCGTCTTCCAAAATACGCCCGGTGCCGAAGCGCCGGCAGAAATGATGGTCTACTTCCCGACGCTCAAAGCGATGAGTGGCGCAGAGAACGTCTCCCACGTGCTCCACAATGTGTTGACCCTGCGCGGTGCAAAGGTGCGCGATGCCCTGCGGTGGTCTGGGTATCTGGAGGACGCGATCGCGCGCGCAGCGTCGATGGAGGTGTTGGTTGCGAGCCATCACTGGCCAACGTGGGGCAATGACGAGATCGTTTCGTATCTAAAGAAGCAACGCGACGTCTACAAATTCATTCACGACCAAAGCCTGCGGCTCGCCAATCAGGGGCTGACTGGGCGTGAGATTGCCGAAGAAATCAAACTGCCCGAGAGCCTTTCGAGGACGTTTGCCGTGCGGGGCTACTACGGAACGTTGAGCCACAACAGCAAGGCGGTGTATCAGCACTACTTCGGTTGGTTCGACGGCAATCCCGCCAACTTGAACCCGTTGCCTCCCGAGCAAGCCGCTGTGCGTTACGTCGACGCAATGGGGGGGAGCGCCGCGGTCGTCGCAAAGGGACGCGAAGCCTACGACAGGGGTGAGTATCGCTGGACAGCGACCTTGCTCAACCACGTCGTCTTTGCCGAACCGCAAAATAACGATGCTCGCTCGCTACTCGCCGACACGTATGATCAACTCGGCTACCAGTCGGAGTCGGGGCCGTGGCGCGACTTCTATCTCACAGGTGCAAACGAGTTGCGCGGCATTGAGCGCACACTCAACACCGAGACCCTCACACCAATCGACATTGTTGCCAGCATGCCCACCGCTCTGTTCTTTGACGCGATCGCGGTGCGGATGAATGGGGTTAAGGCGGAAGGAAAGGACACCGTGCTGAACTTCGTCTTTTCCGACATCGATGAGACCCATGTGATCGAACTCGAAAACGCAGTGCTCCATCACGCGCAAAAGCCAGCGCGCAGCGACGCCGACGCGACCGTGACGATGAGTCGCGACACCTGGAACTTGCTGATCGCCAACAAGACTTCGCTCACGGATGCGATCTTCGACGGCACAATTAGCGTCGACGGTAACCCGTTGGGGTTGGTGCAGTTTTTCGCGCTGCTGGACGTAAACGATCCCACTTTTGGAATCGTCCTCCCCTAGCAGCGCCGGTCTAGAGCTTTTCAAGAAATGCCCGAGACTATTGAAAGACCGGAAGAAAGTGCCAGACTCCAAGGCAACGAACAATCGTTCGTAGATGGCACCTGAGCGCGCCCACTCGCTAGCACGTGGGTGAACCGCTTGGCGTCCACAGGAGAAGCTTGTCATGGCGAGTCCGGCCCCGAACTTCAGTGATTTCAACCTTGTTCATCCGCTTCATTACGCGGAACAAGGCTATCCCCACGACACATGGAAGTGGCTGCGTGCAAACGACCCGGTCTTCTTTTGGGAAGAGACCGAGGGCATGCCCTTCTGGGCGATTACCAAGCACGCTGACATCACGACCATCGGCAAGCACCCGAACCAGTTTCACAGCGGCCCGAACCTGACGGTCAGCCACATGCCTCGCCTCGAGAACAACTTCCCGCCCACGCTTATCCAACTCGACCCACCCAAGCACGGTGTCTATCGCCGGTTGATCAGCAAACGCTTTACGCCCCGTGCGTTGACGCGCTTTCATGCTGACATCGATAGGATCGGCAAAGAGATCGTCGACAACCTCGTGCAAACCGAAGCGGGTGAGTGCGACTTTGTAAGCGAGATCTCAGCCCCACTACCGATTGCCGTGATTGCCTGGATGCTCGGCTTGCCTCGGGAAGACTGGAATCTGTTGTTCGACTGGACGAACCGGATTATCGGCGCCGGGGACCCCGACTTCGCAGTCGAAGGGAAGACCCCGGAAGAGGCCGCCCAGGAGACGATGGGCGAGCTCTTCATGTACTTCACCCAACTGGTGGAAGAGAAGAAGAAGAACCCGGGCGACGATCTCGTCACGCTGTTTACCCAGTTTGAAGTGGACGGCGAGAAGCTGTCGGCGATGGACGTGATGGCATGGTGTCTAATCATCGTGGTTGCGGGCAACGAGACCACCCGCAACGCAACGACTGGGGGCATGCTGGCGTTTATCCAAAACCAGGGTGAGCTGCGCAAGTTGCAAGAGAACCCGGGCCTGCTTCCAAATGCAGTGGAGGAAGCGGTGCGCTGGACGACACCCATCATTCACTTCGGCCGCACCGCGACGGAAGACTTCGAGCTTCGCGGCAAGATGATTCGCAAAGACGATGTCGTCGCACTCTTCTACCCCTCGGCGAACCGGGACGAAGAAATTTTCGAAGATCCCTACACCTTCCGCATCGACCGCGACCCGAACCCTCACTTGGGCTTTGGCGTGGGCGAGCATTTCTGTCTCGGCGCCCACTTGGCGCGGCTCGAAATGGAAGTCGCCTACAAGTACCTGTTGCCGAGGATCGACGAAGTCGAACTCATCGGCCCGGTCGACCGCTTGCATTCGAGTCTGGTCGGCGGCGTGAAGCACTTGCCGATTCGCTACAAGCTCAAGTAGCGAGCCGCTTCATCACGCGGGCACCGACGTAGTGAGAGACTTGGCGCGGCTTGCGTTCGAGCTTTGGGAGGCGCGCCGCGTCGGCTCGTCCTACTGCGTCTCGTCTTCAGGGTCGAGTGAGATCATCTGGCTCTCGCCGTAGCGAGGGCCGGAAACCGTATTCGGATTTACAATCTCGTCGGCGCGCGCGAGGTGATCGGCTGAAATCACAAGGGCGTCGGCCGCAGCATTTTCTTCGGCAAACTTCGAATGCTTGGTGCCTGGGATTGGGACGATGTTGTCGCCTTGCGCGAGTAACCAGGCGAGTGCGAGTTGACCCGTTGTGCAGCTGTACTCATGCGCGATTTCTTCAAGCCCGGCGAGTAGTTCGACGTTCTTGGGCAAGTTCTCTTCGTCGAAGCGAGGCATGCCCTTTCGCAGGTCACGCTTTGTGAGATCGTCTTCGCTGCGGATCACGCCACACAAAAATGCGCGGCCAAGCGGCGAGAACGGCACAAAGCCAACTCCCAACTCTTTACACGCGGCAAGCACTTTGGCTTCTGGGTCGCGAGTCCACAGCGAGTATTCGGACTGCACTGCGGTAATGGGTACTTCGGCGTGAGCGCGGCGTAGGGTGGTGGACGAAACCTCCGACAGCCCAATGCACTTGATCTTGCCGGCTTCGACTAGGCGCCCAAGCGCGCCAACCGACTCTTCGATGGGGACATTGTGGTCGCGGCGATGTAGGTAATAGAGATCGATGACATCGGTCTGCAGGTTCGTGAGGCTCTCCTCACAGACTCGCGTGATGGCCTTCGGACTGCCGTCGACACCGCGCTTGCCGTCGCTGTCGACCACGATCCCGCACTTGCTCGCCAGGACGTAGCGGTTGCGATGCCGCTTGAGCACACGGCCGAGAAGCTTCTCGTTGTGACCTAGGCCGTAGACACTCGCAGTGTCGAGGAAGGTGTAACCGACGTCGAGGGCGTGGAGGAGGTTGCGCTCGCTCTCAACCGGGTCGGGCTTGCCGTAGGCTTGCGACATGCTCATGCAGCCAAGGCCGATGGATGAAACCTCGAGCGTGCCGAGCATTCTTTTCTTCATACTGACTCCATTGTCGGTCTTTGTGTTGCTCTTGGCGTGCTCTTGGTATGGGCTCTTGGTACTGACGGGCGCGCTCACTTTAGAACTTTGAAATTACGTTGTCCGCAAAGCCGCGCAAGTCGTCGAATTTATTTTGCAACGTCTGTGCGTCGGGGCCCGGCTGGTAGGAGTTGCTGAAGCCCACGATGACGTCGGTGATGCCCTTGTCTTCGAGGCGATGGACACCGTCGACCGTAAAGGCGTCGCGCGAGATTGCGTGAATCTCAAAAGGTAAGTGGTCGCGGCCGTACTCGCGTCGCAACTCCTGCAAGCGAGTGAGGTAGGTATCCAACTCTTCGGTCGGCCCGCCGGCGTGCATCCAACCGTCGCCTACGCGTGCTGCGCGTTTGAGCGCCGGCTCGGAGTGTCCACTCAACAGAACGGGTATGGGTTCAGTCGGAGTCGGGCACATCTTGATCTTTCGGATGTCGTAGTGCTCGCCGTGGTACTCAAAGAACTCGCCAGTTTCGAGGCCCCTTAAGATCTCGATCATTTCGTTCAGTCGCTTGCCGCGGGTTTTCATCTCTTGCCCGGTGATCTGAAAGTCTTCTGGCCATGGACTGAGTCCCATGCCGAAACCAAACCGGTTGTTGGTCATCACGGCGATCGAAGTCGCTTGCTTTGCGACTAGGTAGGGCAAACGCACGGGCATCTTCAACACGAGCGTCGTGAAGCGCAATGTGGTTGTGACCGCGCCCATGGCCGGGATCAACACAAAGGGCTCGATGAAGGGCTTGCCCTCCAAGAACGCATTGTCGCCGTCGGGCGTGTAGGGGTAGCGGGCGTCAGAGGGGCCCGGGAACCCGAGGTTGTCCGGAACCGCGAAGGAGTGGTAGCCGGCTTCTTCGGCCGCAATCGCGAGGGGGATAAAGAAACTGGGGTCGCACATTGATTGTGCGTAGGTGAAATTCATCGGGAAGCCTCGTAGGTGAGCCGCGAGTGTACCGGAACTCCGTGGCCCGTAACATCACGGCCGGTACACTTGCAGGATGGCGAACACAATTGCGCAGCCGCGACGCGACTTGACGAGTGACGAAATTGCAGACTACGAGCGCGACGGTGTGACCGTTGCGCGCGGCCTGATTAGCGATGCGCTGTTTGCAAGCATCGAGAAAGCCGTGAGTGCCGTGATGGAGAACCCGACGCCGATTGCGGCCGTGTTCTCCGACCCGAAATCGGGCTTTCACATGGAGGCCGGACTGTTCGTTACGGACGAAGACATCCGCCGTGCTGTCTACCACTCACCGCTTGCAGCACTTGCCCAGCAGCTAATGGGCTCGGAGAAGATCCACTTCTTCTACGACCAGATGTTTTGCAAAACACCGGGCAACCAAACCCCGACTCCGTGGCATCACGATCTCACCTTCTGGCCTATCAAGGGTGAGCAGGTCTGCTCGATGTGGGTTCCACTCGACGCTGTGAGCAAGGAAAGCAGCGGGCTTGAGTTTGTGCGGGGCTCGCACGTTTGGCCCAATCGCTACCAAGCGATCTCGCCGATGTACAACGACCAACTCGTAAACCCGGCCCACGAAGAAGTGCCCGACATCGAAGCCAGTCGCGGCGACTACGACATTGTCAGTTGGGACATGGAGCCCGGAGACGTCCTGATCTTTCATCCGCTGACCCTTCACGGCTCGGGCGCGAACTTCCATCTCACGCGTGCGCGGCGAGCGCTGTCGTTTCGTTTTATTGGCGACGAAGTCACCTACGCGCCAACTCCCCACACGATGCCGTATGCGGCGCCGGACCTGGCCCCCGGTGATTTGGTGTGCGATCCGTCGTTTCCGCAAATATTGCCACCGCTAGGTTAAGGCTAGGCAATACAACAACGCCCTTCAGTAGCTTGACAGGCGCCTAGTAGGGCTTGTCGCCGACCACCGTCACGCGCTCAACGCGGCGCTCGTGACCGGGGTAGTCAAAGCTTGCGTAGTGCTGCACGGCGCGGTTGTCCCAGAACGCCACCGAATTCCTCTGCCAGCGAAAGCGACACTGGTATTCGGGCACTTGAGCCTGGCGGTAGAGCTTGCGCAAAAGGCGATCGCTCTCTTCCTTCTCCATGCCGAGGATGTGGCTCGTGAAGGCAATGTTTACGTAGATCCCTTTGCGGCCCGTCTCGGGGTGGGTGCGCACGACCGGGTGGTGGGCGGCGGGGTACTTCTCAAGCATCTCGGCGCGCGTCTTCTCGTCCATGCGCCGGCCAAAGGAGTGCACGAAGGTGTGTTCCGCGACTGCGTCTTCGATGCGTTCTTTCGTCTTGTCGTCGAGACCTTCGTAGGCGGCATACATATCGGCGAAGAGAGTGTCGCCGCCGACTTCGGGGATCAGGCGGCCGCGCAAGATGGAGCCGAGCGAAGGTTCTTGTCGCCAGGTCACATCACTGTGCCAGTTGTTTTCGCCGTACTTCGCATCCGCGCCGTGGTGAATCACTACGACTTCGGGGTGGTCTTCCCGGTTCGGAGTGAAGGGGTGGATTTCGAGTTCGCCGAACAACCGGCCGAAGGCAACGTGCTCGTCGATCGAAACGTCCTGATCGCGAAAGAAGACCACCTTCCAGTCGAGCAACGCTTGTCGGATCTCAGCGACCTGCAACTCCGAGACGTCGCCGCTCATGCGTACGCCGCTGATTTCGCCACCAATGGTTGGCGATAAAGGTGCGACGGAGATGGTTTTGTACTCATTCTCTACGGCGGCGGACATGGGGGCTCCGATACTCGGTGGGCTGTGGGTCGCTTGGTGCTCGGCTGGAGTTGCTCCGCCCCAAGGCGGCAGAACGTCGTGGTCTTGCAAGATTTCACGATGTCGAGGTGTCGGGCCGAGCATACATGCTTCGCAAGAAACCCCGGTCTCACAGCTTACGCTGCGTCGCGATACCGCCACAACTGTTTTACCTTTGCACGTTCATTCGCCCCCTCGGGCGAAACGGTTCGGTCACGTAAGAGGTGTGGCGGCGAAAATGGCAAACAGCGACCAGGCACCAAACGATCGCCAGCGGTTGTTTCGACTACTAGCCTTTGGAGTGCCGGCCGCTCTTGGTGTGGCGATTTTGCTCGTGGTGGCCACCTCGCGCGGCATGCTTGAGATGAACCTCGAGCATGGGACCCTCGAACTGCGCGACCCAGCCAAGCTCATGTACGCCCTCAACCACGACGAGAGCGGACACGTCGTCCTCTACGATGAAACTCTTGGCTGGCGCAACCCGCCCAACCACAAAGGGCGCACGTTCGGGAACCCACTCTGGATCAACGCAAAGGGGCTGAGGGGTCGCGATCGTCCCTATGCAAAGCCTGTGGACACCCGCCGCATCCTGGTTCTCGGGGACTCCTACACCTGGGGCTTTGACGTCGGCGACGACGAGGTCTTCACCGAAGTCTTGGAGGACCGCCTTGCCGAGGAGCCGCGCAAGACGGAAGTCATCAACACCGGCGTCTCGGGTTGGGGGACGGACCAGGAGTACCTCTTCTTTATCGAGGAGGGAGTGCGCTACCAGCCGGACGTCGTCGTACTGGCTTTCTATGTTCTAAATGACTTCAACGAAAACACAGTGTCTCAACAACACGGTCACTACAAACCGTACTTTCGCGATACGAACCTTACGCTTGCCGGTGTGCCTGTCCCGAAGGCAACTGAAACCGTCGAACCCGAGATGACTGGCACAGGGGCTATCGAGATCACCGTGGCATTGATCGAGGGCATCAAGGCGGAATGCGATAAACGCGACATCGAATTTGTCGTGATGGTGTTCGGTACGATCTTTCGGCCCTTTGACAAGCAGATGCTCAGCTACACCGAGCCCTTCTTCGAAGCGCTGGCCCACGTACCCGGGCTCCAGTATTTCAATCTCGACGACCGCTTTGTGGCGCGCAAAATTGGCCGCAAGCAACTCGTCGCCGGCAACCGAGGCGCACATTGGAACGCCTATGGGCACAGCATGGCGGCCGAAGAGTTGCACGGCTATCTGCGGGAGCAGGGGCTAGTCGCGGCGCCGCGCTAACGCGCCGCAGGGTACGCGCCGAACTACTCGTTCTCGCTATTCCCGGTCGTCGAACGGACTGAGTACGGCGGCCTGCCCATGGTGCGAAAGTGCATCCGGGCAAGATACTCACCGAGGATGCCGAGTGAAAACAACTGCGCACCCGAGAAGATCGCGATCACCGAAGCGAGAAACGGGAAGCCCGCAACGCTTGTTCCTTCGATCACGTAGCGCCCGAGTACGAAGACCAAGACGAGGATGCCGAGCACGGTAAACGCAA
>JBLHOB010000063.1:0-9575 GCA_047619425.1 Myxococcota bacterium | reverse complement strand
TCGAGAGACAAATGCGCGGGCAGCACCTCTTCCGCGATCTCCATCGCGCGCTCGACCGCAGTATTGAGATCGAGCCCGTCATCGAGGTTCATCATGATCTCTGCACTGCGTTGGCGGTCGGTGCGTGAGATCGTTGATGCGGTTGCACCCTGTTCGATGTTCACCACGTTGCGCAAGTCGACCAACTCGCCGTTGCGCGCACGCACCCAGAGTTTTCCGATCGCATCCAGGGTTTCGCGATCCCCTGGCTCCATGCGCAGGCGAATGTCGTGGCGTCGTTCGCCTTCGCGGAAGGTGGCAACGTCAATGCCGCCAATCATCGCCATCACGATACGAGAAACCGTGTCGGCGTCGACGCCGAGGGTTGCGGCTTTCTCGCGGTCGGGCACGATGCGAGCCTCGGGCAGGCCGAGTTTGATTTCCTTCTCGAGGTCAGTCACGCCACCCGCTTCTTTCATGCGAGCGAGAACCACGTCTGAGTAGTGACTGAGTTCTTCGAGCGTCGCGTGGCCGCGAATCTCGAGTTCAAGATCACGCTGCGCCATGCCGAACGAACCCAGCGACACAATCTCTTGCCCGGGATACTCAGACAGGGCCTTGACCGCATCGCGTTGGAAATCTTCCGTGCTTCGCTCGCGCTGGTCATGGGGCAAAAGCCGCGCGTTCATGAACCCAACGTTGGGCCCCGCGTTCGACATGCTCGTACCGCCAAGCTGCGAAAGAGTCGTCACCGTCTCGGGTTGATCCAACAACCAAGCTTCGTTACGTGTGAGCATTTCAATGGTCTGTTCAAGAGAAGTGCCAGGTGGTGTGCGAAACTCAAATACCGCCATGCCGCGATCTTCAGCGGGAACGAACTCGCCCGGAAGTTGTTTCCCAGCCACAACCGCGAGTGCAATCGCCGCAGCTGCGATCCCGAATGTCTTAAGCCGGTTGTCTAGCGACCAATCGAGAATACCCCGATAACGCTCTTCGAGGTTTCGGAACCACTGTTCGAGTCGGCCGTAGACACTGTTCTCGTCACGCGGCTTCGGCGCGGGCATCCGAGCTGCGAGCATCGGGGTTAGCGTTAGTGCAACAAACAACGACACAATCACCGCAGCCGCGACCGTCACGCCGAACTCCATGAGGAAGCTACCCATCTGGCCTTCCGCAAACGCGACGGGAAGAAAGACGGCGGCCACGGAAAAGGTCGCCGCAGCTGCTGCGAGTGTGATCTCTCGCGTCCCCTCAATGGCAGCAGTACGGGCGTCCGAACCTTCTTCGCGATGCCGCTCGATGTTCTCGAGCACAATAATTGCGTCGTCGATCACCACGCCAATTGCGAGAGTCAGCCCAAGCAGCGTCATGGTGTTGAGGGTGAAGTCGAACATCCAGATCAAACCGAACGTGGTGATAACCGACATCGGAATCGCAAGCGCTACGATCAATGTGGGCCGCGTACGGCGCACGAAAACAAAGACCACCGCGACGGCCAGAAAGCCACCGAACCAAAGTGCGAAGATCGTCTCTTCGAACGCGTCGCGAATCGATTCCGAGTTGTCGATAAAGCCGTCGCTTTCGGAGATGTGGATCGTAGGTGGCGCGCGATCTCGCAGCTCGTCAATGCGTGCCTTGAACTCGTCGACGATTGCAACGGTATTGCCGTCAGATTGTTTCGAGACGCCGATCGCAACTCCGGGCTGCCCGTTCATGTGCGTGTGGGTGCGCACGTCTTCGGCACCATCTTCGAGACGCGCGACGTCGCGCAAGCGGATCGGTGCATCACCGTCCCAGGAGATCACCATCGCGCCAAGTTCTTGTACGGTGCGAAATTCCGCGTCTACTTTGAGCGCCCACTCAATTGTCGGCCCCTCGACGAAGCCACCGGGTCGTTCGATGTGCTCGCGCCTCAGCGCGTCGAGCACGTCGGTGATCGCGAGGTTGCGTGCACGCAATGCGTCCGGGTCGATCCAAATGCGGATGTTTCGCTCTCGGGCGCCGTAGATCGTGACACCCGCTGCGCCCGCAATCGACTCGACATAGGGTTTTACGTGTTCGTCGACATACTCAGTGGTCTCCACCTGAGTCAGGTCCGAAGCGATTGGGGCGTAGATGATCGGGTGACTCGATAAGTCAAATTTCCCGATCGATGGAGGTTCGATCTCTGCGGGCAAGTCGTCCATGCTCGAGTTGAGCTTGTCCCGCATGTCCTGTGCCGCAATGTCGATGTCGTGCTCGAGTTCAAACTCAACCATCACCGTGGCGGCGCCATGAGTCGACTCGGAGTAGATGTGCTTTACGCCTTCGATTGTGGCGAAGGTTTCTTCGAGTACTTCGGCGACTTCTTCTTCCATGGTGCTGGGCGAGGCGCCGACCAAGCGCACGACCACACCCGCAAAGGGCGGATCCATGGCGGGATAGCGATCAATGCCCAGACGCGACAAACCGAGAATGCCAAATGTCGCAAGCGCGGCCGTCATCATCCATGTCAGTACGGGTCGATCGATCGAAAGATCAGAAAGCCTCACGACCCCTCCCCGCCTGCTGCGCCCTTTGTCGCGACAGCGGCTTCACCATACCCACCGCGCACACGAACCTGCGCGCCGTCAACAAGCCCCGCATGACCGCGATGCACAATGACGTCGCCGACTGCGAGCCCGATCACTTCGATGCGCTGGCCACTTTGCGCGCCAAGATCAATTGCAACTTGTTCAACCCGCTCGTCTTTCCCCATGCGAAAGACATGTGAGCCACTCGCGCGTCGAACTACGGCGTCGACGGGCAACAGGTGCACAGCTTCGCGGCGGTTAAGGCCGAGGGTCACTCGGGCAAAAAGACCGGGGCGAAGCGCGCCATCGGCGTTCGCAATCTCAGCCTTGATGCGCAGGGTGCGCGTTGCCGGATCAACCGTCGGCGAAACGAAGGTAACACGCCCCTCAAAGCTCCTATCGGGATAGGCACCTACGGAGACTTGCACCGATTGATCGAGGTGGACTAGTTGGGTGTCAAGTTCGGTTAAGTTGAATACGACTTCGAGCGGGTCGAGGGCGACGAGTTCAAAAAGCTCCTTCCCCTTCTGCACGAACTCGCCGAGCTGCACGTTGCGCTTGGCGACGATCCCCGTAAAGGGGGCGCGTACGCTTGCGTCGGCGAGGGTGCGCTCGGTAACACCAAGTGCTGCGCGATCTGCTTGGACGCTCGACGTGGCCAGGAGAAGCGCCGTCTCTGCTTCTTCCATTTGCTGTACGGACGCGACACTTTGACTGCGCAGTTGTCGCACGCGCGCTTCTTGCCTGCGTTCTTTGGTCTCATTGGCCCGAGCCTGAGCCAGCCGTGCGCGAGAGGCCTCGAGGTCTAGCTTGCGTCGAGCGGGGTCGATCTCAATAACCACGGCGTCGAGTTCAACGGCGTGCCCCTCTTCGATGGAGATCCCCGTGACGCGTCCTTCTACTTCGGCGGCAATCATGGTGTGAAAGCGCGCGCGCAGGTCACCACTGGCGCGAAGCTCTTCGTCCAAGTCGACCGACTCGACAGTCGTCAGAGACACGGCGCTCGACAACGTCTCGCGTTTGACCTCTTCTTCGCTGCATCCAAGTGCAGCGACTGCCACCGATGAGGCAAGCAAACCATGGCCTCGAAAATTCATTGTTCAGTGCCTCCGGAAGCGGGATGCGTCATCCCGCGCAAAAGTGTGTCAATCGCGCACTCGGCGAGTGCGGGCGACCGGGGTTGTTCGGGTTGATTGATCCGTTGGGACATCAAACCTTGCGTGAGAGCGCGGACCATCTGTCCCGCCATTTCTTCGTCGAGGGCACCGAAGCGACCGCCTTCGGTGAGTGCACGCACCGCGTCGTCGATGCGTTGGCCGACGCGGTCCATCACTGCGGGCATGCGGCTTTCGCCCTTGCGCGTAACGCTCCAGATGAGCCGCGCCAAAGTCGGGTTCGACGCCCAAAATTCAACCGAGTGGATGAGCAACATCCGCAGCTCCTCCACAGCGTCTTCGCGGTCGGGCAGCCCATCGAATTGCGCGCCAAGTTTTTGCAGCCGCTCTTCGAGCAACGCGTCGATCAATCCGTCCTTGTCACCGAAATAGTGGTAGACGGTGGGCGCCGAGTAACCACTGCGCCGACCGAGGCTGCGAATCGAAAAATCACAGCCTGCCGCCTCAATCACGAGTTCTTCGGTCGCGTCTAGAATTGCCCTGCGCGCTTCAATACGCTGGCGCTCGCGGCGCTGGCCGATCCCGCGCGGGTGATCGCCTGTCGTTGTTGCCATCCGAAATTCCCTTAACTATGAGCACATGATTGACCATCGGTCAATCATGGCGCAGGTGTTATATCGCAGGCCGGATGATGCCGCAAGCTGTTGGAATGTAAGATGATTTCGAGGGACCTGTGACGAAGGGTGCCCCGTCGCGATCAGCCCCTCTTCGAACTTCACGGACGAGAAGACGGGCCGATCCCGAGTAACTGAACCTGCCCGGACCGACGGGCCCGCGCTCCGACCGTGATGACCTTAGCAACTGCGTGAAGGCAGCAGCCGGCATCAACGGCGTGCGCGTCGAAGCTGGCGGACGGAACGATCTCCGGTTGCATGCTCCGCAACAGACAATATTGCGATGCGAAATTTCGGCCCCGCGAGCCCCGCCCCGCCTGGCGTTCCGATGGACGCGACCGAGCGTGGTGCCGAATCGAGCGTCGGATTGAACATGGACGAGCCATTTTCGCGGCAGAACAAAACTCAATCGACACACGGCCAGCTTTCACTGCGGATCGTCAGTACAACGTTGCTCGCAAGACGTTCGCAGTCACAAGAACTAGGCTCCCGCCCATTCCAAGCATGTCATTGCGAATATGGCTCCCGTGCACAGACACACGGTGAGTTCTACTCTCCGTCTACCTATTCATGAGTTGCGACGGGAACCCCCCGGGAGTACGCGCGTGCCAGAGATCAACTTCGACAATACCTATGCGCGTCTGCCCGAAGGTTTTTTTGCCCGGGTTGCACCGGCCATCGTGCCCGAACCCTCTCTCATTAAGGTCAACGAAGCCCTGGCCTCTGAGCTTGGACTCGATGCCAGTTGGTTGAGGTCTCCCGCAGGCATCGCGATGCTCGCCGGCAATGCACTGCCGAAAACCGCAGACCCAATCGCGATGGCGTACGCAGGCCATCAGTTCGGCGGTTTCTCTCCGCAGTTGGGCGATGGGCGCGCAATCTTGCTCGGCGAGTTGGTGGGAAGTGACGGCGTGCGACGCGATGTTCAGCTCAAGGGCGCCGGCCAGACGCCTTTCTCTCGCAACGGCGACGGCAAATCGCCACTTGGGCCGGTGATCCGCGAGTACCTGGTCAGTGAGGCGATGGCGGCGCTCGGCGTCCCGACCACGCGGGCGCTTGCGGCCGTCACGTCGGGCGAGCTTGTGCAACGCGAAAGCGCTGTGCCGGGCGGTGTATTTACCCGAGTTGCGCAGAGCCACGTGCGTGTGGGTACGTTTGAATTCTTCGCAGCGAAGGGTGAAACCGAGCAACTGCGACGGCTGGCCGACTATGTCATCGACCGCCACTACCCCGAGGCCCGACAAACTGACAACGCCTATCGCGCGTTGCTCGACGGCGTCATCGCGCGACAGACAAAGCTCATCGCCCAGTGGATGCAAGTCGGGTTCGTGCACGGAGTCATGAACACCGACAACACGCAGATCGTCGGCGAGACGATCGACTTCGGCCCCTGCGCCTTTATGGAGCGGTTTGACCCGCAGACGGTCTTCAGCTCGATTGATCGTCAAGGCCGCTATGCCTGGGGCAAGCAACCGTCAATCGCGCACTGGAACCTTGTGCGTCTCGCGGAAGCACTGCTCCCGCTGCTCGATGAAGACAGCGATGCCGCGGTAAAACAAGCCGAGGCCGCACTCGAAGCTTTCGCACCGGCATTTAACACCGCCTTCATCGATGGCTTTCGTCGCAAGCTGGGGCTCGCGCCAAGTTACGCGGCCGACCCCGAAGGTGCCGGAGCCATTGTCAACGACACCTTTGACGTAATGGCGCAACAGGCCGTCGACTTCACCCTCTTCTTTCGACGCCTCACTCTCGTTGCAGCCGGGGCCAACCCCGAAGCGTTTCTAAGCTTATTCAGCGACCATGACGCCGGAGAAAAGTGGCTGGAAGATTGGCGAGCTGCAGGGCCACAAGACATCGACGGCATGCACGAGGTGAACCCCATCTTCATCCCGCGCAATCATCGAGTTGAAGAAGCGATCCAGGGCGCCCTTCGCGGCGACTTCGCACCCTTCGAGCGGTTGAACGCGGTGCTTGCGCGCCCGTTCGATGAACAACCTGAGCATGCTGAGTTTGAAAGCCCTGCCGCCGCCGGCGAAGTAGTCGAGCACACGTTCTGCGGCACGTAGAGCCCGCGCACGTCATTGCGGTAGCTCCCCGCTAGTCGATAAGCATCCGCAGCATTTCGGATCGTTGCTCATCGCTCGGCTTGCGTGACGTAACGAATTTAACGTGGGCCGCGGGGCCGGCGTTTTGATCCAGTTCAATGCCCCACAACGCCTCTACGCGATTGGGCACCATCGAATAACGGACGTCGATGATGCGATTATTCTGCGACGGGTCGGTCGCGAGCTGGTCGCTCGAAAACCATCGGAAGCGTTGGACGTCGCGCGCCTGCTGACTTTCTTCGGCAAGCCACGGAAAATCCCTTTGCAGGTTCAACCTCTCGACACTTTGTCCGGGGAACGGTTTGGCTTGTAGAGCCAGCCGCACGGCATCGACATAGATGCGCCCTTCGTGTTCATAAAGGGTCTTCCAAAGAAGCAGGCTTCCAAACGCGGGCTTTGCATCGACTTGGTTGGGTGTGTGCCCCCGACTCGCAGCAAGCTCGCCACCCATCGTCTCGGCGCGCTCACGTTGCGCGACACCCAAGAGCAAATACGCAACGGCACAGACTCCGGCCAACTGCGCGATGCGCGGCTTCGCCTTGTAGGTGGCAACACCGACTGCGATCAAAAGCGGAAGCGTAAACGACGGGTCGACTACGGAAACATTGTTCCAAGCAACGCGAAAGTCCGAGATGGGCCAGAAGAGTCGAGTCCCATAGGACGTGCACGCATCGAGCAACCCATGACTTCCATAGCCAATAAAGCAAAACCCGTAGATCGTGCGAGACGTGATTTCGCAGCGAAGCAGGGGGCGCGCGAGCAACGCACAGATGAGCGCACCAACGGGAATGAACAAGAGCGAGTGCGTAAACTGACGATGGTATTCAAGGAAGAGCAAGGGGTCTGTCGACGAGCGAATAAACACGTCGAGATCGGGAGCCATCCCCGAGAGTGCGCCTACAAGTGCCGCGGTGCGGGCATGCTCTGGCCTCGCGACGATGAGTGCCGCGGCCGCGCCTACCGCGCCTTGGCTCAGCGGGTCCATCGGGCACGTGTCGCTAGCGGTTTGAGATGTTCGGCTGCGAGCTCCAAGCAACTTCCATCGCCAGAACCGCGAACGACCCCACTCACGGGTCGAATAACGTGATCGAGCTCAACCGGTTTGAAGTGAAACATCGGTGGCTCGATCCTCCGCGCTGGGAGCCTAGAGCTTGGCCGTCAAGTGGCCGCCCTCTTCGCATCCGGCTTTGCGCCGCCCGGCGACTGCACTCAAAGGTACAACCGCCGGGCTTACTGCAAAAGCCTCAGACCACGCTAGAAGCGATAGCGCGCTGCAAGTACTTCCCACGAGAAGTAGAAGTCGTCTCGATAGAATTCGTTCGTGGTGATATTGAACTGCATCCGCGACTCAAGGGCGATGTGCTCGTTTAGCTCGTATGAAACGCCGCCGCCAAGAACGAAGAGAAAGCCAGTGTCATCAATGCTACCCGGGCCCGGCGGATCGAACTCTGTGTACGTAAAGCCCATGCCCAACTTCGCGAAAACATGCATGTCCTTCAGGATATCCACGTCGGTCGAGAAGTTGTTGAAGTCGTACTGCCCGTAGAAAGGCATCGAAAGCAAAAGAAAGTCGTCTTCGAAACCAAGCTGCAGATCGACGCCGGCAGACCAGTTTTCATCAACGTGATACGCGCCGCCAAAGTTGAGCATGAAGCCATCAAAGTCATCGTTGGCAAAGAAGCCCAGACCGGCCTGAGCCGAAAAATCTTCCAGGCTGATCCCATCAGAATCCTGAGCGGATGCCGTATTGAATGCAACCAACGTGAGTAACAAGACGAGCAAGTATTTCTTCATTTCGATTTCCCTTCGATCTTCGCAATAAGTAATAAAGTTGATTGTGGAGCCAAACGAACGCTGTCGCCCCAGAACATGGAACGAACAACACTCCCGAGATCCCCCCTATAGCCGGTCTCGAGAAAAGCTCCGTGTGGGACAATTACCGAACTACTGTGCATCTATCACCTGCTAAGCGACAAGAACCCCCCGGAAAAATCCGCTTTCGAACCTGCTCCCTGACCTCAACGAGGATGTGCACTGCTTCGCTGATTGGACCAGCGCGAATTCGTTTACTTTGGGAAGACTCTGAAAGCGGTCAAACAAAGTGCCGTAGTAGGCGAAGAGACTCTCTTGTAAAACTTCGTCAAAGAGGCCGTCGCTGTGATCGTACGCATCAAACCGGACGTAGATTCTTATCGTAGCCTTTCCCTGAGCACCTCGTAGGGTGCCTTTCCTTTGTGCGCGCCGTGCGGTCGGCCGTTGTTGTAGAAGCGCTCCCACACGGCGAACTTCTTCTCCAGATCCACATCGTCTTTGTAGGTCAGGAGTTGGTAGAACTCGTCTTTGTCGATTCGATGCGAGCGCGCGAATTTGCCGTTGAGCTGTGGCGTTCGTGGTTTGATGTAGGCGTGTTCCATGCCCTAGTCTGCAACGTGCCAGCGGAAGAGCGCCTAGAACTCGTGGCCGCGATCGGTTCGGATCGTCTGGATCCGGAACGGGAACTTGTTCACGACGTAGTCGATATAGAACGTCAATCTCGCGATCCCAAAGCGCCGCCATGTCATGTTTATGCTCCCATGGCGCTCGGCGTAGTCAAGAATTCGCTCTTCCCTCTTGATCTCCCGCTGTTCGTTGGTCATCCACATCCCCTAGGCCGTTGTCTGCCATCACTATGGCAAGATGTCCGGTAGGATCTGTATTTTCACACCCGTCACCAGTATTCCTCCTTGCGAAAATTCGAGGAGTCATCCGTCCATCGCGAACCCACTACAAAGATCATGAGGAAACTATGAGTTATCGAGTCGTTCAATGGACCACTGGACATGTCGGGCGCGAAGCCGCCAAGGGCATCCTCCAACACCCGCTACTCGAGTTGGTTGGCTGCTATGCGTGGAGCGAGGACAAAGAGGGAGCCGATGTGGGTGAGTTATGCGGCTTGGCGCCGATTGGCATCCAAGCGACGCGCGACGTCGATGCCCTGTTGGCCCTCAAGCCCGACTGCGTCTGTTACACACCCAATCAGGTCGACCCGGACGAACTCGCGCGACTGCTCGAAGCGGGCGTCAATGTGGCTTGCAGCTACTTCATGAACGGACGCACCCTTGGCGAAGAGGCTCATGCCAAACTCGAAGCCGCAGCACGTGCGGGCAACGC
>JBLHOB010000062.1:0-9659 GCA_047619425.1 Myxococcota bacterium | reverse complement strand
GATTCAGCATCCGCTACAGGGCGAAGGAGGACTGATGGCCAGACTTTCCGAGATCCCCTACATCGAGCAGCGCATCAGATCCGCGGCGCTGTCCGCAACCATCGCGCAGCCACGCTCTTCGTCGGATGCTGCCTTGCATGTCACCATCGTTTCCGCGTGAGAGTCGGCTCGGCTCCCAAGTAGTTTGCGCGCGTGGGTTGCCACTTTGCTGCACTCGCTCGCCGCCACAGGTTCGTGCGCAGGGCCGCATGCCAGTGCGAAGAAGATTGGGATTACCGCAATGACACATTTGATGTGCTTGCTCTTGCTTCGAGCTTCGCACTCTTGATCGTTCATCGAATTGGTCATTGAAGTCCTCTGTCCGGGTTTAGGCCCCACGGCGCTTCACGCCTCGGGGCGACACCACTGCGTCGTCTCTTCGCCAGAAAAAATGTAGAGAGCAACGACGCGCATTCAGCCACTGCCTTGTGGGAAGCGTCGAATACATACAATCAACAACTCACGATCGATTGAGGAACCGCAACGATCACCGCATGCAATACGAGAATGATCCGACGTGGATCACAGATCGACGTCCTGACGATTCAACGTGTTGATACCGGGCGCTGTGTTCGACCGTGCTCAAGGTAGACGGAAGCTCGGTATCGCCTCCCCAGACGCCACCGGAACTTTCGCTGCGGGTGGCCGCACTGGTACTGCAACGGTCTGTTGCTGCTTAGACTCCGTCGTCACGCCGACAGGGAAGGCTAGCTGTGTGGGACCGGGTGCAGGCAGTTGCCCCGGACAGGGTCTAATGATCTACACAGCGACCGCCGCACAATTGGGTGGCGCGATAACGAGGTGCTTCTACGGCACTGGGGACGTCCCCCTCTACGGTGCTCAATCAACTCCACCATGCTTCGACTCCATGTGTCGGGTGCTTATGGCGATTGCGCCGCCCAACGCATCGGGTACTGGCCGAGTCGGCAGTGCCTAAGAGGACGAGCAGCTTCGTAGGCCAACTATTTGTATTTGTTCAGTTAAATTATTCGACTTATCAGGTTGCGAAATTTTGCCACCAGTTCCGAGATTTGGTTACTTCCTGTTGAGGTCGCAGCAGAAAACGACCCGTTTCAGTCCGCTACGGACCTTTGACACGTAACTCGCGTGCGCGGAGAACCAGGCAGCCGTGACTGCGAGCGAAGGTAGAAAGATGAAGACAACATTCGAGCCGAATCGAGCGCCCCTCCCGGTGAGAAAGAAGGCTGCGCTCGCGGCGATCACTTTTTTGATGTTTTTCGGCGTAATCGAAGCTGGCGTTCGCTTGATTATCCCGCACTTCCCGGGCAGCGATTTCCCAACCTCTTCTGCGCGTTCAATGTGGGCCGAGCAAGGCTGGGCGTTCGATTCATCCTTGAACTGGAAACTGCCCGCCAACGATGCCCGAGCACGCGGCAGCCACGTCTATCAAACCAATTCCGTTGGCCTCGCGACCCCCGAATTCTCGCAGCGCAAAGCCGCCAACACCCTTCGCGTCCTGGCGATCGGCGACTCGACCGTCATGGGTTGGGGCGTCAAACAAAATAAGGTGTTCACGAGATTGTTGGAAGAGCGCCTGGGTACGCAGCTCGAACAACAGGTCGAAGTCATCAACAGCGGCGTCCCCGGCTATAGCAGCGAGCAGGCCCGCATCTACCTTGAATCTGAAGGACTCGAACTCGAACCCGACGTCGTCGTCTTTCAAGCCAGCTTCAACGATCGCCGCGCAATTGCGCCGGGTGCAGAGCCCGACTCCCGCGAATACTTCCAGTCGTTGGCGCGCCGCCTCGCACTCTATGAGTTGGCAAACAAGAGCGCCACGGCGCAGTTACTTCGCTCTCTTCTACCGAGCGACACGCTTGGATTCCTGAGTAGTGGCTCCTTCGCGTTCCACGAGATTCCGGTCAACTCAAACCCAAGGGTATCCCTCGAACGCTACGAAGAGAACATCCGTGCCATCGTCTCACTCACTCGGAATATTGACGCCCAAGTCATCTTGGTAGGCCTCCAGGACAACCCGGTAATGTACAAGGAATTGATCCGAGCTCGCGACTTGATTGATCAGGGCAAATGGGCCGCAGCCGAGAGAGAACTCACCACACCGCTCTGGAACCCCACCCAAGTACTACTGGCCCAAAAGATGTTGAACGAGGTACTTGCAGCCACCGGGCGCAGCAATGAAATCGCCTCTTCAGTGCAGGCGATCCTCGCACGCAAGGACACCGCCGGGTTTACGCCGGTGGAACTGAGTAATCGATACCTGTTCACTCTCAATCGAGTCGGCGCCGAACTCGGCGTCCCCGTTATCTACCCCAAAAGCCCGAATCCGTCCGTGCCAGACAAGATCTACCGCGATGAAGTCCACTTGAACAACCTCGGCCATCGCCTACTCGCCGCGGCGCTCTCCCGCGAAATCAACGACTTCGTTTCAACGCGGGTGACTGCCTCGACTGCAACCTCGGTGCCGCGAAGTAAGCCGGCCAAGCACACACCGAGGCCGTTTGTTCGGTACGGCTCCTAGCTCGAAAGAAGCGCTTCGCGCAGGCTTGGCGTAAAACGGCGGCCTGCGTCAATCGGGTGCCATTGTCCAACATGCGTGCGCTCCCCCGGATCGCTGAGTCTTAGCCTCTGAGATATCCACCGCTTTTAATTGGCTGGGAGCGACGGGCCCGGTCTCAACATGCCAGGGATGTTCGCGAATCCACTTCGCGATGTCCTATGGTCAGCGCGCCGTCGAAAAGACGCTGCATCAATGAGCGGCGACTGCCGCTCTCGCAAACTGCGAGAAGATAAAATCGCATCATAAGGACGAACCAACCAATGGCAGCAAAGAAGAAGGCGAGCAAGAAGAAGGCAAGCAAGAAGAAGACGGCTGCGAAGAAGACCAAGAAGAAGGCAAGTACGAAAAAGTCCGCCAAGAAAGCGGGCAGTAAAAAGAAAGCAGCGAAGCGGGCTTCACCCAAGGCAGCGAAGAAGTCTGTCGCACCCCGAACTCCGAAAGCGGCGAGCAGCAGCAAGTCGGGCTCCGGGATCGTCTATTCAGACGTACTCCACGCGGCCTTGGCAAAGCGATTCGCGAAGCCTTAGGGCCGCTCCACTTCTCGACGCGTGGGCCGCATGGCCCCGCGTCGCAAGAAGGGCTCCGAAGCGCGCGATCGCATGGATGGTTCTCTGCGGTAGACCGCAAGCCGCTGCACACGGCTGCGGCCGCCCTTCGCGTTATCAAAGAGGTCTGGAGGTCACTGATTCGGCCTCAGGCGCGCCAACTTGCCATCGGGCTGAAAACGCTACACTTACCGACCAAAACGTAGCGTGGTGCTCTAGAGCCCCCATCACCAGCCGGATTACAAGTTACTCGATGAAGCGAATCACCCAAATCGCGCGAGGTGCAGCGCTCGCAATCGCCCTGCTGATTGCACCACAGGTACAGGCTGGGACGAGCATTCTCTTCGGCGGCGACACTCACTTCGGAGAGAACTACAACAACGACGACGTGCTCACGATCGAGGGCTACCAGTACACGATCGAAAACTTCACCTCGTTCCTCCAGCAAGCGGACGCCGTCGTCGTAAATCTCGAGACGCCAATCACCGACCTCGAAGAGTCACCCCTCACGGGCAAGAGCTACCTCCATTGGGCCGACCCGGTACTCACGCCATTCCACCTACTCGCGAACAACATCTCCGTCGCCTCGCTCGCCAACAATCACACGCTCGACTTCGGCGTACCCGGCCTCGACCAAACCTTCTCGGTAATGCAAGCCGAGGGCTTCGAGTGGTTCGGTGCGGGTAGCGACGTGACGGAAGCCAAAGCACCTTGGACCCAGACCTTCCAGGTAGGCAATCGCAGCTTCACCCTGGTCGTGATCGGGGCCTTCGAATACCGGGCGAGCTACGACGCGGATTACAACTGGTTTGCGAGCGACACCAACCCAGGTGCCTACACCCTTTCCGCACGCGACATCGGGGCCCAAGTTGCAGCGATCAAAGACGTGACCCCGGACGTGTTCGTCGTCGCATTTCCGCACTGGGGCAGCAACTACGCCTGGAAGACAAGCGACCAAACCGAGATGGGCCACGAGCTCATTAACTCTGGCGTCGACATGGTCATTGGCCACGGCGCTCACATGCTGCAGGAAGTCGAGCTTTATCAAGACCGCTGGATCGTCTACAGCCTCGGCAACTTGGTCTTCAACTCGTTGGGCCGCTACGCGTCGGAAAACGCCCCACCCCACAGCCTCATCCTCGAAATGGACCTCGAAGACAACGGCCAGGCCGTCGAAGCAAACTTCCGGCTCTTCCCCACCTTCACAGACAACCGCATCACGGGTTTTCAAAGCCGCTTCGTAACGCCCGCCGAATTCGACTATGTCGAGTCGCTGTTGCTTACCCGTGGCGGCACCGGAAGCTGGGACTCGCTCTACAGCGAAGGCCAGGACGCGGACGGTAACCCGTATCTCGAGCTGCCCCTGCTCGACGGCCACACTCGAACCGTGCTGCAATACGACAACTTCGAACCCGAGACGCTCGGTAACTACACGCTCGGCAGCACAAGCGACGCCGATCTAAAGTCAGCCGGGCACCAGCACTGCGTGGCAGGTAGCTGCATCCGACTGCAAGACGACAACGGAATCGAGTCGTCCTTCTTCACCACCAACGGCTTCGATGCCTCCGGCTACGACCGCCTTGAAATTGACTATTGGATGAAGTCCCGCTTCGGCGAAACCGGCGACGAGTACTACGTCAAGTACTTTGACGGCACCACGTGGCACACCGTCGCGACTTTCGTCCTAGGCGTCGACTTCGTGCACGACGACATCCAGAACAGAGTCGTGGTTGTGGACGGCTCGCAGTACACAATGTCGAGTGAGGCCAAGATCCTCTTCGAGGCCGCGGGCGGAGACAACACGGACGATCTTTACTTTGATCAAGTCCGGGTTAGTGGGGTCGCGGAGATGGCGCCTGCCAGCGTACCCGGGCTCAGTGCATGGACGATGATGGGATTGGTAGCCAGCCTTGGATTTTTCGGGGTCTCTACTACCAGACGCCGGTCAATGTCTCATTTATCCGGGTGATCGCGCCAATCGCGATTCACGATCAAACGCGCGCCCCGGTGAAACGTCAAGTAGGCCCAAGCCCATTGAAGTACGACGAAGAGCCTGTTTTTGAAGCCCACCAGGTAGTAAACATGAACCACGAGCCAGGCGAGCCAAGCCGTAAATCCGCTCATTTCTAGCTTTCCGATCTGGAGCACCGCGCGCTTGCGTCCGATCGTCGCCATCTGGCCTTTGTCTTTATAGACGAAGGCGTCTGAATGCGACTTGCCTGCTGCAAGCTTGCGAATCTTCCCCGCCAAGTACGCACCCTGCTGCATTGCCACGGGAGCGACACCCGGCAATGGCTTGCCGCCCTCTCCCGCGCAATGGGCTTGATCGCCGGCCACGAAAACTTCCGGGTGCCCAGGCAACGAAAGATCGGGAAGAACGTGCACCCTTCCCTGTCGATCGAGTTCGCCGCCCAACTGCAAGTTGAGAGATGACGCCTCGACCCCCGCCGCCCAAAGTACGGTCGCGGCTTCGATGCGTTCTTTTCCGACAGAGACGCCTTCCGAATCCAAGTCCGTCACAAGACTTTGCGTCCATACCTGAACCCCGAGACTCTCGAGTTCGCGAACGGCGCACCCTGCGAGCTTCTCACTGAACATCGGAAGAATGCGCGGGCCCGCCTCGACCAGAATCACCCGGGCGAGCTTCGAATCGATACGTCGAAAATCTTGCGCAAGCGTAAACCGACTCATCTCGCCAATTGCACCCGCGAGTTCTACACCGGTCGGCCCACCGCCAACGACAACAAAGGTGAGCTGCGCTTTGCGTCGCCGAGAATCTTCTGTCTTCTCCGCCTCTTCGAACGCACTCAGCACGCGCCGACGGATCTCGGTTGCTTGCGCGAGCGTCTTGAGCCCGGGCGCGTTTGCTTCCCAATCCTCGCGACCGAAGTAGGAATGCCGTGCACCCGCCGCAAGAATCAACACGTCGTATGGATGCTCACCACTTGATGTTGAAATGCATCGAGCCTCGACATCAATGCGATCGACCCTTTCGTTCCTAACCTGAATATTCGGATAGCGCGCAACAATCGAACGGATCGGAGCCGCGATCTCGGCAGGGCTCAACCCCGCCATTGCGACCTGATAAAGAAGAGGCTGAAACAGGTGGTGGTTTCGTTCGTCAAACAGCGTGACTTCAACGCCCTCGACTCGGCCAAGATCGCGAGCCGCTCGAAGCCCTGTGAAACCGCCACCAACAATCACAACATGCATCATGAGTTCGACTATAGCGCTCCTATACCGCAGCCCGTGTGCGGTGGCATTTGTGGAGCGTGGCAGAGAGATACACGGAGCGGTGTCAACTCTCACTCCCCGATGCTGCAGGGTACCTCGCCAGGTTCTACTCGGGTGAGGACCGCTCGCCTCTAGCGCCAGCCGCGGCGACCGCCTCGCCATGTGCGCGTTCGTCGAGCGAGAAGCGCCACAACAAGGCGACACTTACACTCGTCAGCACGAGCGGGATGTAGGCCAAAGCAAACTGGATCCCAAGGATCGTCTGGGCAGACTGATCTGGCAGCAACGCGTCGTAGCCGAAGGCGGCGAGCGAGACCCCGAGGAGCCACCCGCCGAGCGCACCCGCACCCTTCTGCGCAAAGTTCCACGTCGCAAAGTACGCACCCTCGCGCCGCCCGCCGGAGCGCGCTTCATCCCAATCGATGATGTCTGCCTTGATCGAGGGACCAATCACTGTCCCGCACGAAGCCATACCGCCGATGAGCACGCAGCCGACCAAGAACAGGGCTGTGTCGCCCTCCCCCAAGACCCAGACGTTCGCGAGCAATGCGATGCGCAAAACCTTCGAAACCAGCCAGACTTCCTTCTTGCCATAGCGGCGCGAAAGAAGGACCCAGACCGGAATCGTGACAAGCATGGTCAAAACGGCGGTGCCCATGTAGACCGCCGTCTGTCCGGGAGTGCGAAGTACCCAGTCGGAGAAGTACGGCATCGTGCCGAGTAAGAGAGTGAGTCCGGCCTGCTCGAGTAGGAAGATCAGCAGAATGATGCGCGCATGCGGGTTCCGAAGCACCTGGGCGAAGACAGCGAAGGGTCCCTGCTCGTCGGGCTTTTGATGCGATTCGGGTTCGCGGATATAAGCCGAAGCACCGAGCAGAAATGCCACGATCGCGATCGCCATGTAGACCGAGATGCGAGCCATCGTCTCGCGCGGATCGACGGCATTCTCGACGATGCCGATCGTAGCCGTCGCACCGAGCAAGCCGATGGTTTCGACGAGCTGCGAGCCGCCAAACACGCGCGTCCGATCGTGATAGCCACGCGAAATTTCAGCGCCGAGCGCGAGGTGCGGCACGCGGAACGTTGAGTAGAAAGTTCGGTAGAGCAAGAACACCACCAGTGTCCAAGCGACAATCTGGGTCTCGTCGAGCCAAGTCGGCGGTGACCAAAGCGCGACAGTGCAGAGCGCCAAAGGAATTGCCGACGCCACGAACCAGGGACGTCGCCGGCCCCAACGAGTGCGCGTCCGGTCGCTCCAGTAGCCGATGGGCGGATCATTGATCGCATCCCAGCCTTGACCGACGAGCAGGATGGTTCCAGCCACCGCGGGCGCGATCAGCAAATAATCCGTCGCGAACTTCATAAAGAAGGTCGAGATTAGGAACGACGAAAAGAACACCGCTCCGACGGGCGCGGCATAGACGACGATCGTTGAAACCGAAACGCGATCATGATCGCGCGAGATGGGGTCGCTGTTCACGGCCGCATGCTACACGATTGGATTTTGGTTTTCTAAAAGAGAACCGCTTGCTGTAGCCGTGCTTGAAGGGCTCAGTCTCTGGGGAGCCGACAATGAAGTGTTTGGCTGGATCAAAATGGTTGCGCATACCCAAGTCGCGTCGTATGTGCGCCTTGGCGTTTTGTTCATCTTCCTCAGGATGCCCTTGTTATGGTATTCGCGATGTTTCAACATTTGGTTCAACTAGGTGACCGCAGGCGACATCGGGCTAACCTTGAAGACCCAGCAATCGACCGGGAGTTCAGAAATGGCAACAGTGAGCGAAACGATCCCCAACGGGTTAAAGCCGCAAGTCGACGCGGCACTTCACTGGTTCAACAGCACGCAAGACTGCGAATTTGAGGTGACGGGCATCCTCGACGCCGACGACGCGCTCGCCGGTACCGACCCTCTTGAGCTTCGACTCGTGCTTTGTGGTGGCGACACTTGCCAGCAACAGAGCTTCAAGGTCGCGAAGGCGGACTCGGGCTTCGACATCCAACTTGCAACCACCGAGGTCACCGCAAACGAAACGACGACGCAGCTGCAGGCCGAACTTGATCCACCGCCGGGGCCGCGCCGCGGGTGGCTTGATTCGGTTCTCGCCAAACATCCCTTTGTCGTGCTTGTCTTTTATCGCGGATTTTGGTGACCCCCCTGTCGCTCCGAGTTACGGGGCTACGGGCAGAACGGCGTGGTCGAAAAGATTCGCGCAGCAGGCGGCGAGATCTACGCGGTTACCAGCGAACCGCAACGCCTGGCTGATGAAGCCAAGAAAAAATGGGAACTCGATTTCGAAACGGTCGGCGACCCGCATCACGAAATATCGAGCACCTGCGTCGAGCGCGGTTTGCTCGAGCTGATCGTGAACACCAAAACGGAGCTCTTGGTGGAAGCGGGATCGATATTCAGCCATCCAAAGGGATACTTTCAACCCGGCGTGCTTGCATTGGATTCGAACGCACGCGTGCTGTATCGCTGGCGCGGAATTCCGACGCGAAAGAATATGGGCGGCGCAACCGAACGCCCCACGGCTGACCATGTTTTTAACCAGGTGTCTCTCGCCCTCGCCTCCGCGACCTCAGGCACAGTCACGGCCGACGCAGAGCTTGATACCAATCCCGAACTCGATTCGCGCGGGCTCCCCTGGCCCCTGTTCATGTCCCTACTCGTGTCGAACGGCTGGTTTATTAAGCCTGATACTTTTGGCCACCGCCCGGGAGGCCCCACCCCGCTCACTCGTATCAAGCGAGCGCTCATACGCATTCCGTTCTTCGTCGCAGCGTGGGCGATCGCCTTTGCGTACTTACCATCGCTGTGGGTTGGGCTCGCACTCGTCGGCTGGGGCGCATGGCTGACCCCCAAGATCAGGTATTTCAACGAACAGTTTCAAAGCATCCCGAACCCATAGAGCCACTCCGCTCGTTGCCGCACATCACCGCGATAGCGACCGCCGTCCGTGTGCGGCGAACAAGCAGCCATGGCTAGAAGACCCAAGCTCCCCAAGTCGGGAACCAGGGGCTGGCTGGAGTTCGCGCCGTTGTTTAGCTCCCGGCCGAACGTGATTTCCAAGGCGTAGTCACAGCCGCCGCCCTCCCCAGGCGATCACCGATTTCCTAGAACAGGAACGAGTCCAACCAACCTTCGAGGGCCCTATGTCTACAGCAGCCACGAATGAGAGCGCAGCGACACTAACGATCGAGCGACTGAGCGGCGCTCTCGGAGCCCGCGTCACCGGCGTTGATCTCGACGACCTCGAAAACCAGGCCGATGAGCTACGCAACGCTTGGGCCGAACATCAAGT
>JBLHOB010000061.1:0-9832 GCA_047619425.1 Myxococcota bacterium | reverse complement strand
TTCAATTTCAGAGACGGCGAGGTGCCATACGGGGCGGATGCAATGAATGACGATTACCGCCAGGATGCCCGTCACCTTGATGTAGTCGATCTCTGGATAGCGCTGGGTCACTGCTGCTCACTCCGAGTGGGCACAACGATACATCGCTCGTGAGCTTGTGTGAAAGTCCGAAGCAGCTGTCGGCTCAATGTGACTTGTCGCGCAGCCGGGCCTGCGTCAGGGCTGCGAATGCGTTGCCGGCGAACGGAGCAAAAGATCGTAGCTTTGGGTGTCAGCCAGGTATTCGGTGGCGAGGGCGATAAGCAACGGCGCGGGTTGGAGCGCGACACAGTGCCGCAACAAACGAGTCGCGTGAAAGCTGGTACGGCGCAGAATACAGGAGAGGGTGTGGGAGCAGGCGCACCGGATTTGTTCGATGCTCGCTTTGCGTTTCCGATTGATGTAGTCGTGGTGTTCTAATGGCTCTCTCGTAAACTCTCGCCAATCGAGAACCCCAACAAGACCGCACGACTTACGCTCAGTGATGGAGAGGCATATGGCCCGAAGGTTTGGCGCGCGGATCTTACGATTTCTCGCATTCGGAATTGTGGCCGTATTGGCGCTTGGAGCGATTGGCGCCGCTGTGATTGTAAGTTGGGGCGAAGACCCGTTGCCACCGGATACCTTTGTCGTCGCCGAAGACTCTCCCGTGCCTGTACCCGAAGCGGCATGCCTCGACCGCAACCCGCTGCGCAACGCATACTTCGGTGACGTTCATGTGCATACCTCGGTTTCAAGTGACTCGTGGATGTTCGGTGTCCGTTTGCTCCCGGAAGACGCTTACCGCTACGGGTTCGGTGAGCCAGTGCTCCTGCCGCCCAATGACGCCAATGGCAACCCGACTCGAGAAGTGCGCATCGATCGCCCGCTCGACTTTGTTGCCGTGACTGACCATGCCGAGTTCCTTGGCGAGATCGATATTTGTACCGACGAAAGCTCCGGCGGCTACGAAACAGACTTTTGCAAGATGTTTCGCAAAGGTACCGGGCGCGATCCCGCGTTGGCGTTTCAGATCATGAGCCCAGTTACCTGGCGCGATGACGAGACCTGCGGTGCGGACGGGCGCAAGTGTCTCGAAAGGACCCTGTCCAACTGGCAGCGAACCATCGCAGCCGCGCAAAAGTTCAACGACACAAGTGAGCGGTGCGAGCGAACGGCTTTTGTGGCTTACGAGTACAGCTCGTTCCGACAGGGCAGCAACCTCCATCGCAATGTGATCTTCAAAAACGAAGTCGTGCCCAAGAGCCCCGTGAGTTACTTGGACGCCCACCGCGAATGGGACTTGTGGGCAATGCTGAAGCACGGTTGCAAAGAGTCGGGAAAGGGCTGCGATGTGCTCGCGATCCCACATAACTCGAACATCAGCAACGGCCGTATGTTTGCGGTCGACTATCCGCGAGCCTCGTCTGTAGAAGAGCAGGCGGCACGCGCCAAGCTGCGAATCGAAATGGAACCCATCGTCGAGGTGATGCAGCACAAGGGCGATTCGGAGTGCCGCAACGGAGTCTCGGGTGTTTTGAACAGCGAGGACGAACTCTGCGATTTTGAGCCGTTTGAAAACGGCGCCTTCGAGACCGTTTCGGGGAGCAGGGATCCGGGTGATTGTTACGAGGGCCCGCTCGCAGATCTAGCTCTGCACCCTGGCCCGAACTGCGTGTCGAAGCTGAGCTATGTGCGATACGCGCTCACCGAAGGACTAAAGGAAGAGGCTCGCATCGGAGAGAATCCCTTTAAATTTGGTTTGACGGCCGCAACCGATACCCACAACGCTCTTGCCGGCGGAGTGGAAGAGCGCAGCTATCCAGGGCACCTCGGCAAGGCGGATCAGAACGCGACGATGCGCACGAACTACGACAACACGATCGCAGGCAATGCGAATAACAGCCCCGGCGGTTTGATTGGGGTTTGGGCTGAAGAGAACGATCGCGCTGCCCTGTTTGATTCGATGCGGCGCAAAGAAGTATTCGGCACGAGTGGTCCGCGCATTGTTCCGCGCTTTTTCGGTGGCTGGGACTTGGACCCAACGCTGTGTGGTGAAGCAAATGGCGTCGCGATAGCCGATGCCACTGCAGTCGCGATGGGTGGCGACTTGACGTCGCGTCCGAGTGATGACGCGGCACCGTCTTTCATGTCTCTGGCACTCGCCGACCCGGGTACGGAGCAAGCTCCCGGCAACCCGCTCCAACGTTTGCAGATCATCAAAGGTTGGGTTGACGACGATGGAACGAGCAATCAAGCCATCTATGAAGTTGCCGGCACTCCCAACAACGGTGCGGGTGTCGACACCGATACGTGTGAGACAAGTGGCGATGGCTTTGGGCAGCTGTGTTCTGTTTGGACGGACCCCGACTTCGACCCCAGTCGTCGCGCGGTCTACTACATGCGCAGCGTTGAAAACCCGAGCTGCCGCTACAACGCCTGGCAGTGCATTGGCTTGGAAGGGGAGGATCGTCCCGCCGACTGCGACGACCCCTCGCGCAAGCTGGTGATCCAAGAGCGCGCCTGGACCTCGCCGATTTGGTACACGCCGGCCGGTTGATATCTAAGTATCTAGAATGTAATGAGAAAGTAGACAATGTCAAAGTGGTGCTGATGAGTGCAATGTTGCAGTTGCCTGCAATTTAGTCTATCTCAGTCCATATGAGCGAAGCCCAGAGTGCGTCCACTCTCAACCGTTTCGAGCGTCGCCGCATGCAGAACCGCGCGGCGTTGCTCGAGGCCGCGATCGAATTGTTTCAACAATTTGGAGTGCGGGGCACCAAGCTCGAGCAGGTGTGCGCGCGCGCGGATGTCTCCCAGCGCACCTTCTTCAACCACTTCGAAACGCGTGAGCATCTCTATCAAGCGATCGGGCAGCAGCGCGCGCATCAACTCGCGGCGCTGTTCGACGCAGCCGCGATCGACCCGCGTCGGTTCGACGTGCGACTCGCGGAGTTGTTCTCTCAGATCGGCGGCTATCTCAGCGAGCGCCCGCTGTATCGCGAGTTGGTTGGCGAGATGCTTCACGTCCGCATTGATGGCGGCAGCGAGATCGCTCGGCAGTACAGCCTGGGTAAAGCGGCGCTGCACTTTGTCAAAGCGGCGGGCGAGCGCGGAGAAATCACAAGCAAGCACGCTTGCGAAACCCTCGCCGACATCATGCTGGGTGCCCTCACGATTGCCGTGACGAACTGGAGCACAAGCACGGACTACGACTTGCTTTCGTCGCTCGAAGACACCGCGGCGACTCTCAACGATCTCTTCAAGCCAAGCACATCCGAAACCAACGAAGCGTCGCCTCGCACTTAGACGCCGAAGAAACATAAGGAACCGGAGAAACCATGCCCGAAGACAAAAACCTCGACATGTTCATGAACGACCCGATCGCTTACTTCGATTCGTCGATCACCAAGATGCACAAGATCCCGCAAGACGAACTTGAGGCACTGCAAAAAGAGGCCATGTCGCTGCGTTTCAATCAGCATCGACAGAGTATCGAGATGCTTCGCAACCTCGCGGACCGCCTAGAGATCAAAGAGCTGAAGGAGTTCAACGACGTCGTCCCCCTGTTCTTCGCCCACACGGCGTTTAAGTCCTACCCTGCCTCGCTACTCGACAAGAAGCGATTTGACCTGATGACGAAGTGGCTCGGCAAGTTGACCAGCCACGACATCTCGAACCTCGATCTCGAGGGCTGCGACAGCATCGACGAGTGGATTGATCGCCTCGATGAGCAGACCCCCCTTGAAGTGATCACGTCCTCGGGCACCACGGGCACTCTCTCGTTGATCCCAAAAGACAAGCACGGCTCGACGTACAACATGAAGCTTTGGCGCCTGTTTATCTTCCAGCGCTTTGGACAGGAGCCGACGCAAGCAGAGCTGCATCCCGAGGTCGACGTCATCTGGCCAAACTATGCCAGCGGCAAACTTGGACACCTGCGCATGGCAGCCATGTTGAAGCGCGAATTCACTGGCGGCGACGAGTCGAAGTTTCACGCCCTCTACTCCGACGCGATCAGCACCGATCTGATGTTCCTGGCGAGCAAGATGCGGGCCGCTGCTTCTCGAGGCGAACTCGATCGGCTCGAGATCGACCCAAAGCTCCTCGCCCGCAAAGACGAGTTTGAAGCCATGCAGGCGCGGCGCCCCCAGGAAATGACGGACTTCTTTCGCGGATTGACCGAAAATCTAAAGGGCAAGCGAATCTTTATGACGAGCGCTTACAGCCTTTTGTATGAACTTGCGGCCGAAGGCCTCGAGCGCGGCATCAAGGATGTTTTCAGCAAAGACTCGGCGATCCTTACCGGTGGCGGCACGAAGGGCATGGTGCTGCCGGACAACTACATGGACGTGATCAAGGAGTTCCTCGGCGTTGACCGTATCCAGGAGGGATATGGGATGAGCGAGATCAGCGCGTTTCACTGGGCCTGCGACGAGGGTCGCTACCACGTGCAACCGTGGGTGATCCCATTCCTGCTCGACCCAGACACCAGCGAGGCTCTACCTCGAGAGGGTGTGCAAACCGGGCGCGCCGCATTCTACGACATCATCAACACGAGCCACTGGGGTGGTGTGATCTCGGGAGATGAGATCACCATCGACTGGGAGAACAAGTGTCCGTGCGGCTTGCAGAGCGTCCCCATTGCCCACGACATCATGCGCTACAGCGAAAAACAGGGCATCGAAGACGACCGTATTACGTGCAGCGCCACCCAGGAAGTAAGCGACGAAGCGGTCAACTTCATGCGGGAGTTTGAATGATGGACTTTCGAGTACCGGCCTTTAATCGCGGCGAGCTGATCGAGAGCGATTGGATTGAGTTTGGTGGGCGCGGGGCAGGGGCTGCCTTTGAGGCCCCCGACCCCAAGACCTTTATGGAGAGGCTGCCGCTCGCCAACCCGGCGGCGATGTCCGATATCCACGAAGTGCCTTTCGAAGAAATTCTCGATGTGCTCGAGGAGTTGGGCAATGCCCTCGACTTCGAGAAGAACACACACATCCAGGAGGCCTATGCGGCGGGGCTCGCGGCTTCCAATTATCCGGCCTCGATTCTTCGCAACAGCTACATCACGTTGCCTTACGCCTTCCGCAAAGAGAGTGTTCGCGAGATTGCCGAGAATCGTATCGGTGTCGACTATCTAGACGGCTGGGTGAGCCAAACTCTTGCGGACGGACGCGAGCTGCGGATTCGCGCATTTGGCGCCAAGTCGGTGCACATCCCCGCTGGTAACGGAGGGTTGGTGTCGGCGGTGACGATTATTCGAAATGCGATCACACGCGGGGATGCGATCGTTAAAGCACCGTCCAACGACCCGCTCACCGCTCTCGCAATTGCGAGAACCTTGGCGGACGTTGCGCCGAATCACCCACTTACCAAACATCTCGCCGTCGCGTATTGGAAGGGGGGCGACACGGTGATTGAAGAGAAACTCTATCGGCCCGAGTACATCGAGAAGATCATCGCATGGGGTGGCTTTGCTTCGGTGAAACACGTGACGCGATACATCCAACCTGGTCTCGAACTCATCGCACTCGACCCGAAGCGAAGCGCAACGATCATCGGGGCCGAAGCCTTTAAAGACGAAGCGACGACCCGAGAGGTTGCGTTGCGTGCCGCGACCGACATCGGCGTCGCCAATCAGGAAGCGTGTGCCAGTGCACGGGTGATCTACGTGCTCTGCGGGTCGGACGAGGCGGGCCTCAAGCAGATCAATAAACTGGGCGACTACATCTACGAAGCCCTCATGAATCTACCTGAGCATATCAGCACGGTGCCGCGCACTTTCAATCGCGACCTGCGCGATCACATAGACGCGTCGCGGATGGCGGAAGATTGGTTTCGCGTAGTCGGCGGCGAGCAGAATGAAGGCGCAGTCATCGTCTCACAGATTGACGAGCCGGTTGACTATTCGCCAATGCTATCGGGGCGCGTTGCGAACCTCGTGCCCGTCGACGACATCGCCAACGTGACTCGCGCAGTCAACGCATACACGCAGACGGTTGGGATCTATCCCGAATCGTTGAAAACACAGCTGCGCGATCAGCTGCCCCTTTTTGGTGCGCAGCGTCTCACCTCGCTTGGCTACGCGTGCCACGTCTCGACCGCGATGCCCCAGGACGCAATCGAGCCGGTGCGGCGAATGTGCAAGTGGGTGGTCGAAGAGACCTGCGATCCTGAGAAAGTCTTTCCGATGTGGGAAGTGCCGGCGATGTAGTCGCCTCGCGTCGGTCAGTCGCCGTGTTGACCGCGTATACTGACGCAATGCGATCTCTACAAACCTTTGCCAGTTCGTTACTCAGTGTCGTCATCGCTCTGGGCGCTGGCGCGGTGTCCGCGCAAATCGCCGACCCTGTGCCCGGGACGATCCCAACGAGCGCGTTGAGCCTCGTGGTCGAAGAGGTTGTCCAACTCCCATCCACCGGACCGGCGCATCGACCGGTTGCGCGCCCGATGACGCTTGTTGGCGACGGCACTGGCCGACGCTTTATCGCCGATCAAAACGGGACCGTGTATCAGTTGCACGACGATACGGCACTCACGGTGTTCTTGGACCTGAACGCTGCGTCCAATCTCGTGAGATCGAGTGGCCAGCAGGGGCTCACCTCCATCGCGTTTCATCCCGACTACCACGCTGTCGGGGCCGCGGGGGAGGGGAAGTTCTATACGGCGAGTTCTCAAACCGTGGCCTCCGGCACGCCCGACTATCCGGTACCAATGGGCGCGCCCGAAACTCATCACAGTGTCCTGCATGAATGGCATGTGAGTGGCGACCCCGATGTGATCGATGCAAATTCGACCCGGGAAGTTCTACGCATCGGGCAGATGTACAGCGACCACAACCTGGGTCAGATCGCATTCAATTCGCACATCAGCTCTGGTCAGGCTGACTACGGCATGTTGTTCATGGCGGTTGGAGATGGTGGCAATGTTGGCTCGCCCCGACCAACGATTGATCCCTATTTCATGGGACAAGATCTCTCGCACCCGCTGGGCTCGATGCTGCGGATTGACCCGCTTGAGCCGGGTGGGGGCCCTGCCTACACCGCCCCCGGTGACAACCCTTTCGCAGCCGACGCCGACCCAGGCACGCTCGCTGAGATTTGGGCATACGGCTTGCGCAATCCGCATCGCTTTTCGTGGGACTCGGGCGGTGTGGGGCGCATGTACATCGGCGACATCGGGCAAGCGAATATCGAAGAGATCAACGTTGGCAGTGTGGGGGCGAATTTTGGTTGGTCCGAGCGAGAGGGCACCTTCAGTGTGGTCCACACCAACGAACAGGATGTGTTCGCGTTGCCGGGCAACGACGAGACCTTTGGATATACCTATCCCGTTGCTCAATACGATCACGACGAAAACGACCGCGCAATTTCTGGCGGCTATGTAGTTCGGGGGCGGAACTCCGATCTTGAGGGGCACTACCTATTTGGCGACCTCAGGTCCGGACGAGTGTTTCACGTGCCTGCTGCCAATCTTGACGGCAGTGGGCAGGCCGCATTCTCGGTGTTGTCCCTAATCGACGCGGCGGACAGTCAGGAGAAATCGCTGCTCTCGATGATCGGGGGCGGCTCCCCCGCACCCAGGGCAGATCTGCGCTTTGGCCGCGACGACATGGGGCAGATCTACCTGCTCACCAAACGGGACGGCAAAGTGCGCCAGTTTCAATTGGGCGCAGTCGCGGTGCCCACGATGGATGGCCTTGGCCTGTTTGGATTGACGCTTGCTTTCGCAGCGACGGCAGGGCTTGCGCGGCTGCGTCGGAGCTAGCGCATCGCTTCACCGCAGCGCAGGATTTCAGGCCGTGGGCCGTCGACTTCGCAGAATCGAGTCGGCGGCGTAGATGCCGAGAGCCAGCCACACGGATGCAAAGCCAAACTTTTGCACGGGGGTCACCGTTTCGGCAAAGAGATAAACGCCGATCACGAGTTGAATGGTCGGCGCGAGGTATTGCAGCATGCCGATGGTCGATAGCGGGATTCGCTGCGCCGCAATGCCAAATAGCAGCAGTGGGGCCACGGTGATGGCCCCGCTAAATGGAATCAATGCCCAGGTCTGAGGCGAAGCAACGACAACACTTTCATTTTCCACAACCAGGTAGATCAAGTACGCGACAAGGGGCACCGCCGCCGTGGTCACTTCGATCAGCAATCCTTCGAGGGGTGGAGCTGCCTCGGGTTGTTTTTTGAGCAGGCCGTACATGGCAAAGGTGATGGCGAGAGATAGGGCGATCCATGGCAGGGTGTCGCCGGCAATCGTCATGGAGACAACCGCCAAGGCTGCGATTGCAACGGAGACTTTGGCGGGTGTGCTCAGCCGCTCGTGAAGAATCATTACCCCCAATGCAACATTCATCAGCGGGTTGATGTAATAGCCGAGGCTGACTTCCACGATATGGCCGGTCGTTACCGCCCACAGGAAAATCGCCCAGTTGGCGGTGAGCAGGGTACCCGCGACCACCGAAATGCCGAGAGTCTTGCGGCTGCCAACTACGCCTCGCAACACGTCCCAATTACTTCGGGCCGCTAGGAATAAGAGCACGATGGCGACGGCCCAGACGACTCGCCAAGCCAGAGCTTCGGGTGGCGGAACTTCCTTGATCGCATTCCAGTAGATCGGGCTGCCGCCCCAAATTACATAGGCGCCAATACCCGCGATGATGCCGCGACGAAGTTCCACAATACTCCTGACTACGATGACGCGGACGCGCGGGGCGAAGTGTATTTGAGCTCGCTGTTTAGGACGAGCTCAGGTGGCGGCGAAGGAAATTGAGCAGGGTGGCGTCGGACTTGGCCTTGGTCTCGTCGTCGCGCCCAATTACGTAGCCGCTTTTCACGCACTCTTTCATTTGATCGCCGCTCGAGGCGCGCATCAAGATGCGCTCCATGCGAGGAGTCTCGACGGCGACATCGACGACGGGCTTGCCGTTTACCGACGAGCGGCCCGCGTTGTCGTACACCACCTCACAGCCGGACAGGTAGGGCGCTTCGGGGTGCATCTCTTTGGGGGAGTTCACCTCCCATGCATGCCCTGCACCTTGATAGACGTGGGCTTCGACCTCGACGCCAAGGGCTTGCATCTCGGCTTCGCGGTCGGCGCAGGCACTGAGGTCATTCGACGCGTCTTCGGTCCCTCGAAGTGTGAGCAGAGGGGCGCCATTGGTCTTCGTTGAGTTCAAGCGCTGAAAACAGGGGCCGTAGTAGTCAACGAAGGCGGCAAACCCCGAGTGGTCGGGGGCGAGTGCTTGTCGAATGCGTTCGTCCATGGCGAAGCGCGCAGCCATCCCGCCGTAGGAATAACCGCCAACGCCGATGCGTTGTCCGTCGATGGCAGGGTGCGTCGCCAATAAATGAAGTGCGGCGTAGGCGTCAGCGATCGCATCAAACTCGGTGACGGAGAGCACACGGACCATGTAGTCGGTTTCGTCGGTTACGCCTCGAGGCAGGTAATAATTCAAGATGAACGCCGCGACACCGTTTTGCGACAACATCTGACCATATTCCATCTCTCGTCCCGGCGAGATCCCGCCGCTTCCGTGGAGCAGGACCATCGCGGGGTAGGGGGCCTCGCCGCCGCGCGGCATGAAGAGCGTCCCCACGCCCGTGGTCGGTAGCCCCGCACCGCCATTGTCGAGCAGGACATCCAGATCGAAGGGTGTCGTTGTATTGAAGTAAATCAGGCCACTCGCCCCATTGGCGAGGTCGTCCACAGGTTTCGGAAGCTCGGGAAAGGCAGGTACGGCTTGCTTGACCAGTACTTCCGTCATGTAACCGCAGCCGAGCACGAATGAGGCGAGGCAGAAAGAAACGAGCGC
>JBLHOB010000060.1:0-9835 GCA_047619425.1 Myxococcota bacterium | reverse complement strand
CTCTTGTTGGAGAAGTAGGGATGAAGGCACTTGCACTGGTATTGCTGCTTACAATTGCGGGCTGCGCCAACCAAACGGCTGCGGTCAATGAGATTTCACCAGACGAGGTACTCGCGGGCCTCGACGCCCATGCGCTAATCCTTGACGTGAGAACCGCAAAAGAGTTCGAAGCCGGTCACGTCCCAAACGCCATCAACATTCCTCACAGCGAAGTCGCGGCACGTATCGGCGAGCTTGGTGACGACACAGATCGCTCCGTCGTCGTTTATTGCGAGAGCGGCAAACGCGCAGGGCTCGCCTCGACTGTACTCGTCGACGTCGGCTACAAAAACATCCTTCATCTCACTGGCGACATGCAGGGTTGGCGTGCAGCCGAACACCCCGTTGAACGCGGCGCAAGCTGGATGTCTAAGTAGTAAACCGATCGCCAGCGAGCACAGTCGCCTCCTCAATCGAACAAGCGGCGAAGTGAGCCCTTTGCGCTCTCGATTCGTCCAGCCATCTCTTCGTTTCCAGTTTCTCTGGCGAGAGACAGCGCCATATTGCCTCCGGCGTCGCGGGACGAGGTTTTCGCTTTCGCGTCGAGCAGAATTTGCACCGCCTCCAACTCGCCTGCGGCGACGGCGCAGATCAGGGAGGTGGTTCGCCGTTCGCCACGGGCATTTACGTCGGCACCCGCTGCGAGCTGCGCGACTGCGGCGGCTCGTGTCACGTCTATACCAACTCGTCGCTCTCGAATATCAAGGACCGACGCAACCGACAGCATCGAACCACCGATTCGGAGTTTGACGATTGAATTTCGCCATCGCTACAAACACCACGACAAGGCTACAATTGCGCCTTCTTAGGGAGGCAGGATGTCAGTCAGTAAACAAGACGCGAAGCGCGGGGTCTACCGAAGCTTCATCAGTTACATCGACCGGACTCGTGAGTTTTACTCGGCGCAGGGTTACGACCGTCCCTATTGCTGGGCGCAGTATGACGACGCGCCCTTCACGCCACTGCCCGGGCCGCTGTCGGAACTTCGCGTAACCCTCATCACAACCGCCAGCCCGATTGGCAACGCAAAGACCGTCACCGGTGTCTTGCGCGGCGACAAACAAGTGTGGTCGGGCAAGACCGAAGAGCCTCCCGAAGCACTCTTCACCGATGATCTCTCCTGGGACAAGGAAACGACCCACACCAACGACGTTGAATCATTCTTGCCGATTCGCCAATTACAGGCCTTTGCAAAAGAAGGACGCATCGGCAGCGTTGCGCCGCGCTTTCACGGCATCCCCACCGACTACAGCCAGCGCCGCACGATCGAACACGATGCGCCCGAGATTCTCCGCCGTTGTCGCGAAGACGCGGTAGACGTGGCGTTGCTTGTCCCATTGTGACCCGTCTGCCACCAGACCGTGAGTCTGGTCGCACGACACCTCGAAGCCAACGGCATTGCAACCATCGTCGTTGGCAGCGCGCGCGACATCGTTGAAGAGTGCGGCGTACCGCGCTTTCTCTTCAGCGACTTCCCACTCGGAAATCCGTGCGGGCGCCCCTACCAAGCGGACATGCAGCGAGCGATTACGGGCTTTGCACTCGATGTGCTTGCAAATTCCACTCTTCCAAGGACCACAATCCAGACGCCCTTTGTCTGGAGCGAGGACATGAGCTGGAAGCAGAACTTCGCGCGGGTCGACAAAGAGAGTGTCGAAACGTTGCGCAAGGCGGGACAAGCACGGCGGGCTCGGCAAGCGCTCAAGAAAGACGCGGCCAGCAAAGCCGAGAGCTGATCTCACATCAGGCCTGACGCGTGAACATCAAAAGTGGCTGCGATATCGGGCCCTCCCACAATTCCGTCTTCGTTCACATCATACACGCCAGAGTTTTTGGAGCTCCATGACCCTGTCTCAAATGAGTGAGCAAAGACAGCACTAAAGTCCGAGCCTCCGAAAAGGCAATCGTGATTGACGTCCCAGTCGCAGGCGTTGCCGCAGCCGCCTTCTCTTAGCTTCACCAAGCTAGTCGTCAACGACATCGAAGCGATGGGCGACTTCTACTGCGCTGCATTCGACTTGCATCGTGGGTCGCGCGATGCCTTTGAGCACAGCGTCGAAGGCGAGGCCATCGACGAGCTCTCCCTCGTCACAAACCCCAATGAGCCCTACGGCAATTTGACGCTTCTCAAGTTCGTCAATCGCCCTCCGACTGCCACAGGGGAAGTGATCCTCGGTTTCACAACAAGCGACTTGACCAGCCTGCTCGACCAAATTGAACGCGCCGGTGGAAGTCTCGTTGGCCGGATCAAGACAATGCCCACACACGGAATTCGCGTCGCCTTCGTCCGCGACCCCGAAGGACACCTGAGTGAGCTCGTGGAAATGAAGACCACAGGGGCTTGATTGTTCTCGTCCGTACAAGATGAGAAACGCGAGTTCTCCGCAGGGGCGCCCCAACTAAACAATATTGAAGCGTCTCCGTTGAAGCACAGCCGTTGAAGCGCCAACATCAAACACCGGGTACACGTTGGCGATGCAATGCTCGTGCGAGCCGGAGCGATCCACCGCCTCGATCCATGCGACAAATTGACGTTGATATGGGCGAATCGTTCAACCCACCTGCAACGGGATACTTCATTATTGACTGCGACTCATGAATGGAGCACAACATGAAGGCAGCATTACGAGACGCCTTTGAAACGGAAATGGACTCTGCTCGGCGCTTGTTTACACACGGCGAAACCAGACAGTCCTTCCACCATCTGGAACGAGCCCACATCCTCGGACAACGCTACTTCCGCCCCCATCTGATAACCCATTGGTGGATGTTTAGAGTGGGAATCCGCGAGAAGAACCCAGCCGAAATACGCGGCCAGATTGCACGAATGGTCGCAGTGCTCCCCGGTTATATTTCCGGCTGGATCCCCGTCGGAAATTCGGGCGGCAGTGACGTTTTCGCCCTTAAGAAGCTTCCAATCCCGGATGAATTTGCAGAGCTACTCGCTGGGCCAACGATTCGAGGAGACATGATGCGAAGAGTCTGGATCGCCCTAGCGACTTTGCTGTTTTTGTCGTTCGTAGCGATTATCACAACGGACGTGTGACGCGGTCATCTTGCTATGGAGTCCCGAGGCCAGCGCCTCGCAATGACCACCCGCCCCACGTCGCGGCACCGCGGAGAAACGGACTGGACGCCTCATCCGATTCACTGCACGCTACGCGTCCAGGCACAATTCATTGACCGCACCAGGAGGCTTTCATGTTCCATCGCACGCCCCACGGCGTCACCACACTCGCCCTTCTCATCCTTCTCGCAGCGACAACGGGCTGCCTCAATTCACATCGCATCAAGGGCCCAGTCCACGCAGCAGAGGGCCCCGCCTGGGTCGCCGCTGCAACGAGCAGCGGCCCTGCACCCATCGAGCTTACCCATCGGTTGCTGTTGATCGGCGACGCGGGACTCTATCTCGAAAACGACCCCACTCTCAAAAAGCTCGGCGAGTGGAGTAGCGACGCTGCGAACAGCACCGTGCTTTTTCTCGGCGACAACATTTACAACGAAGGGTTGGTCGACGACGACCGGGAGCGCGGCGAGATGATTCTCAGCCAACAGCTCGCAGCCACAAGTGCACGTAAGATCCTGATCCCCGGCAATCACGACTGGGGACTTTTCAAAATGCGCGAGAGCTCGATCGAGAACCAACAGGCATTCGTCGCCGAGTGGCGAGATGGCAAAGCCGAGTTTGCACCCCGCGATGGCTGCATGGGCCCCGAGATGCTGACGTTAAACACGGGAAGCCCGAATCGAAACATCACGCTGATTGTCCTGGACCCAAGCCCAATCGTCCTGAACAACCCCGGCCTAGGTTGTGCTGGCGAAAACGATCTCACCGCGCACGTTGCGGCACTCGATGCACTACTCGCGGAGCATCAAGACACTTGGACGATCGTCGCGTCACACTACCCCCTCGAAACCGGCGGGCCTCACGGCGGTCTCAGCTACGGGAGCCTCATCGCCGACGGCATCCTCAACATGATTCGGTTTTGGGGCGGCAGCGCGGGGGATACCTATGACGAAGGCTACGCGCAGTGGATCGCCGCAACGACCGAGGTGATGCGCAAGCACCAACCCGACCTCTACGCGGCTGGCCACGACCATAACTTGCAAGTGTTAAGCGGACATGACTACGCAGGCACCGAAGTGGTAAGCGGGGCAGGTGCACAGGAGCGCGTCTCCACAGTCACCGACTTGCCGAGCACGTTGTTTGCCCATGCAGCGGCCGGCTTCATCGTAATCGACTTCGGCATACGAGACGGCAACAACGTTGCCGTGCTGCGGGTCATTGAGACGGAAGCGGAAGACGCGGTGTTCGAGATGGACTTGCCGGCTTCGCACTAGCGCTCTTATGGTTTTAGCGAACCGCTTCAATGCTCCAACGGGTTTCGCGCGGTGCCGGGAAGCTCGCGCGCTGTTGCACCTCCATCCGCACCCGACCATCAAAGCGCCTCGGGATGCCGAAGCGAACCACGCCGTTTGGCGTATCCCACTCCAAGACGCGAACGAGCTTCTTGCTATTCACGTCTCGCACGAGGTTCCCGTCAAAGGCCCCTTCTTCAAGTCCACGGCTGGGTGAGCCATAGCGATCCACGAGTTCGCGCTTTACGCGTTCAAAGAGTTGTCTGTCCGATTCGACCGAACCGAGGTTGCCAAACTCAATGATCGCAGCACTGGCGAGTACCACCTTGCCGTCGTGGACCAGCGCCAGACGTTGCCGCTGAGTAAATTCGGAAAAGACGGCGTACTCATAGACGTCGACGTCAGTTTGTTCAGTCGGCTGCCCTGCCCCAAGCATGCCAAGGCGGCGGCGTGTTGATTGAAGCTCGAGCCCGGGCGCAAGCTCAGCTGGATCTACGCGGCTGATATTTGCAGCAACTAGAGGCTCTACGGGAGCGGAGTGCGGCTCCAAGAAGGCCGGGTGCGTGCGATCAATCGGCGCGGGCGGGCGATCAAACGTGAAGGTCCAGAACAGGCCCACATTCCACTGATCGGTGTCGTCACCTGGGTCGCTGCCAATGCCCTTGTACTCGAACTCGGTACCAAAGGTGTTGTGCCCGACTTCAAAGCGATAGTCAGCCGCGAGGGTGTGGTTGATGTAGTCCGTGGCGCCACCCTTACGCTCTTGAATGAAGGCGCCGTAGTTGAACCCTGCCGAGTGGTTCAAGTAGCCCATGCGCACCGCGAGTGTAGGCTGGACCTCGTTGCTCTCCGGGGTGCCTGACGTTACGAAGCGCACCAAGAAGCCCGGCGTTACAACGCCATCAAACGGACCCAGTGCAAAATCGTGATCCGCGCTTGAGTTGAGCTCGATCGTCGTTCCGTCTCGGTTGCCAACGGTCTTGTCGTTCGTGTCTTGGATGAGCATGCCGAAGCGACCCATCCACCCCCAAGAAAGTGCCGAGTTGAGATCTGTCGAGAAATTGATCGAGAAGCGATCCGTCGTTTTCGAGTCGTTCTCGATGTCCTGAATGAAGAAATCCATCGAGCCTTTAACACTCGGCAACACCTGAAGCCCCAACGGCCCGGACAAGTTAAGGCCGGCAATGACAGTGTCGCGCTGATCGGATCTCTGAAAGCCATCGGCGAAGCCTTGCAACCGACCACGCATGCGGATGCCGTTTTGGAATGACCAACCCACATGCCCTTCACCCGAGGCGCGGTTCGACGAAACGATCGCCCCACGCGGCGAGTAGTTGCGGTCGTAGACCTCAGTCTTCACCCGGTAGTCGAGAGGACGAAACTTATGCTTGCCCGCAATCTCGGTGCGAAAGCCGTTGCCAACCTTGTCACTACCGAGGACGTTATCCCCAAAGAAGAGCGCCTCTTCGGCCTCGAAGGTGAGTTTGTGATCACCGAACTCAAAGGGCTTCTCTACCGCGGCACTCATCACCGCGTGATCGCTTTCTTCGACAAAGCCCTGAGCCTCGCGGTGATTGTAAATGGTGTCGAAGTTCCAGCTACCCCAGTTGTTTGTCTCTATGGTGTAGAGACCACCACTTGAGATGTCGTCGGCGTAGACATCCTCTTCGAAGAGTTCTTGCCAGGACTGTTGATTGGAGCCGAAGAACAGGACGAGGGAGTCGGGACGACTCGCAAACTGCGGCTGCACTTCCATCGACATGCCCTTGAGCGAACTCTGTTGGGTCATGACACTTGAAAACGAATAGAAGTCACCGGCTTCCCAGCGATAGGGCACGGTGTGGTCGCCGATCTTACGATCGCCAACTTCTCGGGTCAGGTTCATACGCTCGGGGATGAAACCCCGATCGACCGAAGAGCGATTGCCGCGCTTGTTGACAATGACACCGGACACCAGTCCTCGCCAATGGGAGTACGGCCCGTCGTTGTTGCGAAAGTCGAAGTTAAACTCGTCGTAAACTTGATTGCCTTCGAAGGGATAAGAAGACTCGGGCCCCTTGCTGTCGAAGTGGTCGTAGCGCAGTGTGTTCGCGCCGCGAAAACCCCAGCTGGGCAGCCACTCCGCGGGCTCCTGAGCCGCCGGCTCATCGCCTTGCGCGTCGACGCTCGCGAGCACGTCAGCACCGGCGGAAGCCACCGCAGTTAAGTCCGCAGCGCCCTCCCCTGCGTGAGCACCACTTGAAGCAACCAGAAGGATGCCAAGCGTTGCACTCGCTGCGATGTCGGCGAAGCCGAGTCTGGCCATGGAGATTACCTTTGCTCCACTTCGGTGACTTTCAAGATAAACTCATTCGTGCCGGGCAACCGTACAAAGCCGTTGGCCGAGTTGTATTCGAGTTGCGTACGAGCCACGGCCGACACGATGCTGGTCCTGGTTCCGGGCGCCGAATCCGTCGGGGCAGTGCGGAACTGCTGCACGGTGCGAATACTTTGTACAGACTGAAGCACCAACTTCGCGTCCTGGGGCACAGCGGTTGTTACGGCGTTAAGCAGACGTTCTTTGTCGTAGAAATTCTCGGCAAGCGATTGGGCCATTGTCGGACTGTTCCAGCGCTCGATAATTTTCTTGAGCTTGCCTTCGACTAGCTTCCTCGGAATCGGTGCAGGATTTGCCACCGGCTCGGCGCCTTCGGGCAATGCCATGTTGGCGTCGGGGGATGCGATCGGGGCGATCGCGCGGAAGCCACGTGCGAGAGCCACACCACTGGCTCCGAGCGTGGCCATCAATACGAGCAGCAACATCGCACGCACAAGGTTCCGCATCGTTGTGCGCGGCCCCGGTTGTTCTGGCTGTCGGTTGCTCATTGCATTTGCCTCGCTTCCGTCATCTGCGGAGCGCCTTTCTGTTGTACGAACGCCGAACGAAACGCCTTACTCAAAGAACGGACACGAGCTCATCGGGACTTGGAATGTCCCCGAGACCGTTCCGAATCCACAGAAGCCCGAAGCGGGGTCGCTCTGGCTGTTCCCCTGACAATCGAGGACCGGTGACGAAGCCGCGTTCCCTATGTGATAGTGAGACTCAGCGCAGTTGGAGCTATGCGCATCAGACGTACTGTTGAACTGACGTACAGGTACGAAGCTTCCGTTGACCAAGAGCACGCGAATTTGATCCGAACCAATGCTTGTGGACGATTCGTTATTCGGGTCGCGCGCGTCATAAGCGTTATTGCCGAGATGTCCAATCACCTGCACGAGTTCCCAATAGCCATCGTCGAGATCTTCGTCGTAGCAATAGAAGTCTTCGCAGACTGAAAGCTGGGTGAGCAGCATTTGCATGCGAGCCTGGGATGCAGGGCTTTGGTCGTCGACCAGCGCCATCATGTTGTACTCGTCACTAATATGTGAACACGGCGGGCAGTACGTGGAGATCGAACCGGTAAGTGAGCCCGGGCCCAACTCGAAGTGGATCGGGTCTACAACCGGAGTGCCGCTAAAGCCCCCGATGGAGATGAAGCCACCTCCCCCGCCCGAGTCGTCACCATCGCCGCCAGTTCGCACCGGGTTGCGCGCCGTACCGGTGTAGGGACCACTCGCTTCGTTCGCAGCATTCGCCCTGGCGCGCGCAGCAGCAAGTCGCTCGCGCATCGTAGGCGGAGTGCTCCCAGTAGCCGGTCGCAACGGACCCGAGATCCCCGGGTTTTCGATCCCGTTCATCGGGTTCATCGGAAAGCGCTTGTTCAACAAGAGGTCTGAGCCCTTGTAACCCGCACCGAGAGTCTCAAATTGCAGATCGGGGTGAAGAGCATTGATGGCATCCCAATCGATCAGGCCATCGAAGTTTTCGGCCAACCACTCGGTATGGATCTGTCGGCCGGTCACATCGCCCCGCTCGCCCCTGTCCCACTGTCGACCAGCAGCGGTCGCTTCGTCGATGGGGTTGTCGAGCGCGTGCTGGAGACGAGCCGCAGCTGCGGAGTCGAGGTTCTTCATCGGGACGACGCTGCCCGCGTCGACGATCACGAGCTTCCACTCGTCGGGCTCGCCTGTTTTCACGAAAGCATAGTTGTCGGCTTTGTTGTCGAGCATCACGAAGCCGCTCTCGTTGATCTTGTCCATGCCGCGCTGGTAGGCGGCACGCCTTCCGTCCGACAGGGTTTCGCCTGCCGCCTTGGCTTTGCGCCAATCGGTCGGAGCGCGTTCGACGATTTCGAGCTGACCGCCCGTTGTGCCGTCGACATCTCGGACGCCGTGGGACTGGTACCGTTCAGGCACACCGAAAATAGATCCGTCTGGATCGATACTGCGCAGCGCTCGTTGGCCAGCATTGTCGAGGGCAGCGCCGGTCGGATCGGGACTGGTAATGCGAACCACGATGTCCGGTCGACCGGGAACTTCGTAAACCTTGGTCGTCGAGCCCTCACCGAGCTTCCTTTCGAGTCGAAGCTGCGTTCCGTCGGAGCGGAGGAGCACTACGGAATCACCGGGGGGGATCGAAATGACCTCAACCTCGAGATGCGTGCCCCAGGGCGTGCCATCGGTCGGAATGGCGCCTGTACCCGTTGCTGCTCGCGAAGCGTCGCCGGCAGCGCCAGCGGCTTGCGTTGTGCCGGCCGGCGGGGCCACTCTGCTTGCATCGACCCACAGGCCAATGCCCCGCACTGCCTTCGGTGCTTGGGCGGCAATTCGGAATGCCGCTTCCTCAATGCCGACCACGGTACCGACAACGTAACCCGTGTCTTCTAGAGCCTGGAGGACATTGCCACTGCCGGCTGTGCTCTCGAGCCGGCGTTCGACCATGGTGGCGACCTTCTCGCCCAAGGCCACAAGCTCGGCGGCGAGTCGCGCGCCTTCCGGGTCGTTGGGATCCATGATCTTCGACATGCCGGAACGGATGCGTTCAAGAGTCGCAAGATTTTCGCTGCCGAAGACATCGCTGCGGACACCGAACACCTCTTCGAGCATGGCTTCAAATAGCTCGCCCTGGGTGTCGCCCAATTCCCCTACGAGCATCACCAAATCTTTGACTGCATCAACACCCGCGCGGGTGACGCCCTTGGTATAAGCCCCCATGCGCAACGAAAACTCGGTCCAACTCAAGTCGACGACGGAATCTTGATAGTCGTCCAAGAACGTGCCCCAGGTATTTTCGAACTCGACCATGTTCGGGGCACTGCTTGCGATGACCAGAGCGCTTCGCCCGGTGCTCGTAACCGCACCTTGGTCCACGGCGCTAAGGTCTTGGATCATCTCATTTCGTTGTGTCTCGGTAAGGGTCGTGCTCTCGTTGACGTCGCGGATGACACCTCGAATCGTACTGCGCGTTTCGCCCGAATTGGTTTCGCCGATACCGTCGACGCGGTTCTGCTCAAATGTGTGTTCTTGCTGTTGCTGGTGCCGCGAAAGCTCCGAATCCATATTGACGCGCCAGGCTTCG
>JBLHOB010000059.1:0-9882 GCA_047619425.1 Myxococcota bacterium | reverse complement strand
ATCCGATGCACCGCGCTCGCAACCCCATTTGTCGCGCAAAGCGCGAGCGGATGCTTCAAAGGGAAACAACATTGTGCAAATAGCCGAGAGCCTCCGTCTACAACTCAACCCCGTAGAAACCGCGCATCTAGCGGAGCTACTCAAGAGCGACGCAAGGAGAACGACTTCATGAACTACGACTGGCTGGCCACCCTCGCCTTTATCGGCATCCTCGTCCCCGTAAGCGTTTTGGGGCGCTACTTCGCCTTCAAGGTCCCCGCGCTCAGTGAAATGCGCGACCTCAATCGCGAGGCGGACAAGCGCAAACTCGGGCGCAAGCGGTTTCGCGAAGCCGTGAAGCAAAACAATAAGGTCGGCTTGCTCACCAATCTCGTTTTCTTTATCGCGATCATGCCCTTCTGCATCAATCTCGATCCGCGTCCCATCTGGCGACACCTCGTCGACTTCGTCGCGATCCTGATGGTCTTCGATTGTTTTTACTACTTCACGCATCGCTTTCTGTTCCATGGCAAAGTGCTTCGCAAAGTGCACGCCCTGCATCACCAGGCTCGAGAGACAACCCACATCGACGCACTCTTCGTGCATCCACTCGAGACCTTTATCGGTCTGATGCTCTTTCTCGGCACGATCCCGTTGCTTGGGTACCTAACCGGTGGCCCACTCAATGCAATTTCGGTCGCGTTGGCGACGGTTGTCTTCACCCAGCAGAACACGATTAATCACACGTTTGTGCACCTGCCTTACTTTCCGTTCAAGACCATCAACTACATCACGTCGGTCCACGCTGCGCATCATGTCGACATGAACCAGGGCAACTACGCAACGCTGACCATGTTGTACGACTGGATATTTGGAACCTACGAGCAGCCCGTGGATCGGACAACGCCCTGACAAGTGCAGCAAGCCCGACGACGACAAGAAGCAAGAACAAGCCCCGAATAGCGCGCGTCGCATGGCAAACAGCAACGAAGGAGAGAATATGAGCAGCATCGTTCCGGACCGGCTTATCAAGGGCGGCACATTGGTCGATGGCACTGGCGCACCCCCGCGTCTCGCTGACGTTCGACTGCGCGACGCGTTGGTGGTCGAAGTTGGTGAAAGCCTCGCCGAACAAGACGGCGAGACGGTGCACGACGCGACGGGATGTTTTGTCGCTCCGGGCTTGATTGAGAGCCATACCCATTTTGATGGCACCATGTGGTGGCAGCCCGACTTGGACCCCCTGCCCGGTTGTGGTGTTACCACCGTCGTCATGGGCAATTGCGGTTTTGCTCTCGCGCCGTTGCACGAGGATCCAAAAGTCCGAGAGCAGGTGGTGAAAATCTTTTCGTTTTTTGAAGACATCCCCGAACCGCCCTTTTATCAAAACCTCCCTTGGGACTGGCGCACGTGGTCTGAGTACAAAGAGTCAATGATTTCCAATGTGCAGGTGCCGGCCAACTTCGGTGCCTTTGTCGGACACATTGCGCTTCGGCTTGCAGTGATGGGCATGGACGCCTGGGAGCGTGCGGCAACCGAGAGCGAGATTGAGCAGATTGCAGCTCTACTCGAAGACGCCCTCGCTGCCGGTGCACTCGGTTTTTCGACCAACTTGATGGATCACGACGGTGAAGACCGTCCCGTACCGTCTCTTCATGCCAACGATGCCGAGTTCAGCGCATTGTTGGCGGTACTCGAGCATCACCCGGGTGCCACCATGCAAGTTGTGGTCGACAGCCTGATGCGCATGACGGCGACCGCTTCGATGGAACGCCTCGCGACCCTTAGCGAAGGGCTCGACGTGCGGATCCAGTGGGCGGGGGTTCCGACACTCCAGTGGCAGAAGGATTACGGCCTGCAGCAACCGCTGGTCGATCTCCATGAACGCTTCGCAAGTGAAGGACGTGATTTTTGGACTGGTTTTACCCACGTTCCGATTACCGTCACGGCCGGTATTGAGCGCTCGCTTCTATTCGCGCAATCCAATGAGTTTGCCTGGCATGAAGTCGTCACCGCAAAAGATGAAGCGGAAAAGTTTGCCTTGCTCGCCGACCCAGAGTGGCGCGCGCGGGCGCGAAACTCGTGGGACAATGAGTCGCTCGAGACTTCGTTCTTTCGCAAACCCGAGGCGATCCTACTCGATAATTCCGGCAATGACGTTGGCCCCAGCGGCGTGACGCTCGGCGACTATGCGGCCGCGCTAGGCGTGCATGCATCGGACGGCATGGCGGAGTGGTTCATCGCCAACGGCATTGGATCAACCGTCACCATGCCAGCCTGGGATAAGGACGACGAGATGGTCGTGCGTCTCACGCGAGATCCTCATTCGGTGGGCAATATCACGGATGCCGGTGCCCATGGTCAGATGTTCTGCGGTGCCGGCGACAACCTGATGCTGCTGACCCACTATGTGCGCGAAACAAAGACGCTGCGCATCGAAGAAGCGGTGCATTCCCAAACGGGCAAACTGGCCCATCACTTTGGTTTTACGGATCGCGGGGTGCTTGAGGTTGGCAAACGTGCGGATGTCACGGTATTCAATCTCGACGAAATCGAACGACGCCCCAAGTACAAAGTTTATGACGTGCCCGACGGTGAGGGAGGCATGACCTGGAGATGGACGCGCGACCCTGCGCCCGTACGCCTCACCTTGGTCAACGGCGTTGCAACCTTCGAGGACGGCAAAGCGACCGGCGCTCGCCCCGGGACTTTGGTCAGCCCAGGCGACTGCACTCCCAGCTAGTCATGTCGTCGGTCCAAGCTGACGGACTTGCCGCAATTGCTTTGCAGGCACGTATAGGGAAAACTTTCGCTAGCAAGACAAAGAGAACCCGGGCGCCGACGCAGCGCGGAAGGAGTTTCGCATGACCGCGTTCGATTATTCGAATGTGCCCGACCCTGTCCGAGAGGACATCGTCGCCGCAAACCGCGCCGCTTGGGAGCACATCGCTGCACCCGGCACCTGGCTCACCGGTAAAAAACGTGTCGCCATTGCCGAGGAAACCCGTCGCGCTCGCAGCTGCATGCTTTGCAGGGCGCGCCAAGAAGCCCTTTCGCCGTTCGGGATCGAAGGGGAACACGACAACATCAGCGTTAATTCACTGGATCTACCCGGCGACCTCACCGACGCAATTCATCGGATCTCGACTGACGCGAGGAGGCTGACGAAGAGCTGGTACACCAAGCTCATTGCCTCCGGGGTGTCTCCCGAGGAGTACGTCGAAGCACTCGGCGTTGCGGTCATCACGATCAGCATCGACGAATTTAATCACGCGATCGGCGTGGGCCACGAGTTGTTGCCCGACCCACAAGATGGCAAGCCCAGTTTGTACCGTCCTTCGGGTGCAGAAGTTGAAGAGGGGCAGGCCTGGGTGCCGGTTCTCGGCGCGGGCCGCATTGCCCCGCGCGAAATGGATCTCTTCGCGGGCATTCCGCCGGGCGCACCTCCGCCCAACGTAATTCGCGCACTGAGTCTAGTGCCGGCCGAAGTACGAGCGTGGAAGCGAGTCGCCGAGGTCCAGTATCTGAGCACCGCGGACATGACGAGCTTCGGTCGCATACGCTCAATTGATCGGTCACAAATTGAGTTGGTGGCGGGACGTGTCTCAGCCATCAACGAATGTTTTTACTGAACGGCTTCGCACGCAGTGATGCTCCGTGCGAGCGTCGAGTACAACGGCACCGAAGCCAATTTGCGCGCGATTACCGAAGGCAGTAAGTCGGGAGATAGTGGTGTTGTCCATGGTGCTGAACTCACCGCCTTTGCAGAGGCAGCCGTAAGCCGGGACGAAGCCGCATTGGCAACGGCACGCGACACCCTGCGCAGTGTCGCCGGATCGGCCGCGGTTGTGGATGCAGCGGGTGTCATCGGCAACTTTCAACGGATGGTTCGAATCGCAGACGGCTCGGGGATTGCCCTGGATACGTCGGTCGTCATGTTGTCGGGTGACTTCCGCGAAGAACTGGGACTTGACGATTTCGATTCAGCAGGCCATACAAAGGAACTCGGCGGTATCCAGAGCACCTTGGCGCCACTGTTGCGCGGAGTTGTGAAGCTGGGCCTCGGCTTCATGGGGCGACGCTCTCGACACGAGTAGTCGGCCATGACGATTGCTTCCGGGGTGGGGACTAGGGCGCCGGCGGCATCCCAAGTTGCGCGCGCTCTCGTAGTTTCCGCAACGTGTTGAGCGGCAACTCCTTACTGGCTTGTCGCACAAGCCAGCCCGGAAGGCTTCCTCCCGGATCGGAATCAACCGTGTAGATGACTTGGGTGCCGTCTTCTACCGGTGTCAGTAGATACGATCCGAACAGATGACGCATGCGAACGCTGTCTTTGTTTGGGGGCATCGCGTCATCGGTGGTGTTGCGGAATTTGATGTGGATGCTCCCGTCCGCGAGGTCTTCACGGGACGACACTAAAACCACATCGCGATCGGAGACCGGCCAGGGAGAAGCGATTCGGTTGTAGCCGACAACGCCTCCCTTACTCTCGCGAATGACCCGAGCCTCTTCACAATTGTGCATCCATGATGCGTGGGTATGAGTGGCCTGAATCCATGCGGCGATTTGCATGGGCTTGGCCGACATCGTGGTCGTACCCACCATGATGGGCAGGATGCGCTCCTCCGCCCCCAACTCTTCTTCGACGCGGATCCCATCTTCTTCAACAACGAGTTTTCGCTCGGCGTTGGCGGGAAATGCAAGACACAGCAAAACCATAACCAGACTAGACGTGATCATTCGCATCAGAATCCTCCGTGGGCACCGCACAAGCATACCGATTCCCTAGGCCGTGCGGGCCCGCTGCGCGCAGCCTTTGCCCCCTCGCTCACGTGGCACCCAGGTGAACCCGGCGAAAAACGAAATCCCGGGTACAATTTCCAATGCCACTCGCACTGTTCAACATGGCACCCGGATCCACTATCCAACTCCAACTATGGAAGACGTAATCGATGTTGAATTATCGGAAGTATATCGGCGCGGTACTTGTCTCGGGCTTCATCGCAATCGCCGGCTTGACGGTTGGCTGCGAGGACACATCCGTTGCCCCGATTGCGCCGAAGCAAAAACCCGTCAAAGGCAAACCCTTTGCTCAGCAAGCCCCCGCTCGAAGTGCCTTGCCGCGCACACTGCGCAAACACGAGGCGGGGAAGATTCTTCTGGAGGGCAAAAAGCTTTATTCCCAGAACAACGAAGAACTCATCATTCGCGACTTCTTCAATGACCGGCGCGGCGGGTTCTTTCTGGACATCGGCGCGGCCAGCGCGATTTTTAACAGCACGACCTATTACCTGGAGGAACGTCTGGGGTGGCGTGGAATTGGAGTCGATGCCTTGCCGCGATACGGCCCGAGATGGGCAGAAAAACGACCGAAATCTCTCTTTGTGAACTACGCGATTTCGGACAAGAGCGGCGAGACCATGACTTTTTACGAACACGATTGGCCCGAAGTTTCATCGCTGTCAAAGGAGCAGGCGTCACAGTTCGGAGGCGAGGAAAAGCTGACCGAGGTCGAGGTGAAGACCATTACGCTGAATGATTTGCTCGAGAAGTACGGAGTCAATAAGGTCGACCACCTGACGATCGACATCGAAGGCGCCGAGATGTTTGCCCTCAACGGGTTCGACATTGAGCGCTACAAGCCGGACTTGATCTGCATCGAAGCACATACTCGTGGCAAGCAAGGCGAGGATGAAATTCGTGGTTATTTTGAAGCCCACGGCTACGAGCTTCTCAAAGAATATTTGCGGCACGACATTCCGAACTGGTACTTCGCGCCGGTCTCCGCGAGCGAACCGGCAACCCCCGCTTCGTAGCAGGCACAACTCGACGCGAGGCGATTCGGATGATTCCCGACATCAATATTGCCGCTCTATTCGACGGAGCGAGCGCAGACCGTGACGTCATTGACCGTGATATTTTGCGCGCAGCTTGTGATGTGGGCTTCTTATCAATTCACGGATTGCCTGACTTTGCGAGTCTGAATCGATCCGCGCGCACCTCCCTGCTGAGCCTCTTCTCTCTTCCGGAAGCAGAACAACGGAAACTCTGGAAGAGCAACTTCGCGCCCGAGAACCCGAACTTGTACCGAGGCTGGTTCCCACTCGAGTCCGGTGAAGCGCGCAGCCGCGAAGGCTTCGAGATCGGTCCAGACATTGTGCGCGAGCTTCACGAAGACGGAAGCGAGGACCTGCTCTACGAGCCCACCGTGTTTCCTCCTGAAGCCCTAGTGCCCGGTTGGCGCCAAGCAGCAGCCAAGTACTACGAAGCGATGGAGCAGACGGGAGCAACCCTGCTTGCGTCACTCTCAAGAGGCATGGGCATCGACGAAGCGGTTTTTCGCAACGCCTTCAACGACGGGATCTCGACCCTGCGCTTGCTCCGCTATCCCGGTCGTGATTGGAACGTTCCTATCCCCGATGCTGTTGAACCCTGGATGACACAGTGGAATGAAGAGCGCGTCGAGGTGGTATGCGGAGCACACGTCGACTCCGGGCTCGTCACGATCTTGTCGCAATGTGATGTGCCCGGCCTGCAGGTGAAACCGGACAAGGGCGAGTGGCTCGAGGTCCCGGCACTCGACGATCGGTTCGTGGTCAACTTTGGAGGGTTACTCGCGCGGTGGACAGGCGGCCGAATTCGCGCGACGCGGCATCGGGTGCTCTCAAGCGGTGGCGAGCGTTTCTCGATCCCGTTCTTCTGCGAACCCAGGGCCAATACCGTGATCTCGGCGTTGCCTCTCGAAGGGATCGCTCCCTTTGCGCCCTTTCAATACGGAGATCATCTTTGGGCGACGACAACGCGCTTCCCCGAGAATCGCGGGCTGGGTGCACTGCGTCGGGCACGCGCGCCCTATGTAGATCCATTCGAATCAAGTTCATGATCCAACACTCGGCGCGCAAGATTGCACCAAACGAGTGGATACGTTTGGAGCTCGCTTCGTAACCGATTGATCAATGCTGGGCGGAGAGCTCGTCCCAGATGGAAGCGACCACTCCATTGAAATCGAGCACGACGATTGGCGGCAGGCCACCGGGGCCGTAGCCCTCGTCGCTTTCGAGCTCAATGGTGTCCTGAGCCTGTTCGAGGCTCAGCCCGGCAGTCTTGGCCTTTGAGACTTCCCTAAACGCGTCTTGTAGAAAACGTTGAAAACCGCGTACGCCCTCAGCGTCCGCAATGTCGCCGTGGCCGGGAATCACGCGCTCAAACTCAATCTCCAATGCACGATCGAGCGTTGCAGCCCATTCTTGAGCCGAACCACCTCCCGCGATATCAATTCGTGGGTAGCGTTTGTTGAAGAATAGGTCTCCGAGGTGGACTACGCGATCGTCGACAAAGTGAACCACGAGGTCTCCGTCGGTGTGACCGCGACCCAGGAACGAGAGCGTGACAGTCTTGCCGCCGATTTGAATCGTGCGCGTATCGTCGATCAACTCATTGGGCAGGGTGGATGCTGCTGCGCCCGTCCAACTTTCGGTGTCACTTGTGAGCAAATGTTCTTTGGTCTTGGTGGTCGCGTAGAAGCGCGGAATGGATTCGAAGGACGGGTTTCCGTGGGTGTGATCCCGATGGTAGTGCGTATTGATCACAGCAATGACCGGACCGCCGGCCAGCTCTTCGGCCAACGCGCGAATGCGTTCTCCCTGCAGCGGGAACGTCATGGTGTCGACAACAACTGCGCCCTCACTGGTTTTCAGTACTCCGACATTGCCCCCGAGTCCCTGGATTAGATAAACGTCGCCACGGACGTTTTTCCACTCCAGCTGGGTTAACTGCGTGTAGATAAAACTGCCGAGTCCCACGGCGACCGTGCCAACCACCACCCCGATCACCATCAACCATCGTCGCATGTCTCTCTCCAGCTTGATTCGCGCAATGAAGGTACACCCTCTACGTAGCCGGCTCCGTTTTGTGTATGGATCCACTCAACGAGACTACGGCCGTTTGGGTCGGGGTTCCGCTTCCGCAGCGACCGCGGCTGGATCGCAATCCGGCAGCAAGACTCTGTTCAACGTCTTGCGGGCACTCAAACACCCGATACACTTTCAAACGAACGTTTGAATGAATTGGAGTTGGCATGCCCCCCGGCCGACATCGAGGCGACAGCGCTAAGCAGCTGCCGGTCTCCGCTACAGACAAGCCCGCAGACGGGCACGAAACCCGTGCACCGCGCAAGGTGACCTCGATTCAAAGTGCCCTGAATGGCGAGCCTGCGGACACGCGGACCCGAATCCTCGACGCGGCCGAAACTCTATTCATTGAAACCGGCTTTTCTGCGACCTCGCTCCGGGCGATCGCGCGCCGGGCCGAGGTCAATCTCGCGGCTCCCCACTATCACTTCGGATCCAAAGAGGGCCTGCTCGCCGCAACGATTCACCGGCGGATCGCACCGATCAACGAAGCCCGTGTCACAGCGCTCGACCTGCTTGAAGCGCGCGGCACCGAGCCCTCCCCCAACGAAATTCTGCGCGCATTCTTTGAGCCCCTCGAAACAGTTGATCGCGGTCCCGTGACTTCACGGTTGATCGGGCGTCTCCACGCCGAACCGCTCTCTGTGTCCGAGCCCATCATCAAACGCGAATTCGGTGCACTTGCCGAGCGTTTTCTAGATGCCTTAGCGCGCGTTCTTCCCGACGTACCCAGTAGCGTGATCTCGTGGCGCTTTCACTTTGCCATTGGCGCCATGATCCAAATGCTGACTTTCGAAAAACCGGTCTTCGCACTCGACCCCGTCGAGCAATCCAGTGACGGCCTTGAGCAATTAATTGCGTTCGTCGAGCTCGGCTTGACCACGTACACCCATCCGAATCTACCTGAGGCTACAAAGCCATGAATCGCCGAATCCTTGCCCCGATCCTCGTGCTTGTTGCGGGCTTTGCCGTCTCCGGCTTACTGCTCGTGACGGGTCCTAAGGTCGAAGCCGTCTCGCCCTCGGTCGAAGCCCCCCCTGTGCGCGTCATGACCGTGGTCCCGTCAGCACTTCAACTCAGCGTCACGACCCATGGCACCGTGGTCCCCCGCACCGAGAGTGAATTGGTGCCCGAAGTCTCGGGACGCGTCATTTGGGTAGCGCCGTCGCTTGTGTCGGGCGGGTTCTTCGCTGAAGGAGAGCCACTGCTTCAAATCGACGCACTCGATTACGAGGTCAACCTCGAGCAAAGCCGCGCACGGCTTGCACGCGCAGAGAGCGATCTCGCAAATGCGCGACTGGCGCACACACGACAGTTGGACCTCGCGGCGCAAGAGGCTTCGAGTGCGGCACAACTCGACGATGCGATCAACAAATTGCGCGTTGCCGAAGCGGCCAAGCGCGAAGCCGTTGCTTCGTTGGGCAAGGCCAATCGCGATATCACACGCACCAAAGTATTGGCTCCCTATGACGGCCGTGTTCGCAACGAGCGTGTTGATGTAGGCCAGTTCGTCAATCGCGGAAGTACGGTCGCCACCATCTATGCGGTCGACTTCGCGGAGGTTCGCCTGCCGGTACAAGACGAACAGCTGGCATTTCTCGATCTGCCCCTGGCTGCCGCAGCAGTAGACGACGAACCACTTGCCACCGTAACCCTGCGAGCGCGCTTCGCCGGTAGGGATCATGAGTGGCAAGGGGAAATCGTGCGCACCGAAGGAGAGCTGGATCCGCGGACACGGATGGTCAACGTCGTTGCTCGCGTGAAGGATCCCTATGCGACCAAAGGCGACACACCGCCTTTGGCGGTTGGACTCTTTGTGGAGGCCGAAATCCAAGGCGACCACGAAAATAACGTGGTCGTGCTTCCCCGGTCGGCGTTGCATGGGAAGACGCGTGTGATGATTGTCGATGCGGAACAAAGACTCCGCTTTCGCGAAATCAACGTTTTGCGGTTGAATCGCGACGAGGTGTTGATCCAAGGTGGGCTCGTTGCA
>JBLHOB010000058.1:0-9888 GCA_047619425.1 Myxococcota bacterium | reverse complement strand
GGGCACCGCCCATCGGCTGGTGGATCATCACCCGCGCATTTCTTAGTGCAGTGCGCTTGCCCGCAGCACCCGCTGCCAACAACCACGCACCCATCGAAGCGGCCTGCCCGATGCAGGTCGTGTTCACGTCCGGACGCACGAACTGCATGGTGTCGTAGATCGCCATGCCAGCGGTCACGCTGCCACCCGGCGAATTGATGTAGAGATGGATGTCCTTCTCGGCGTCATCGGCTTCGAGGAAAAGCAACTGCGCGACCACGAGGTTGGCGATGTCGTCGTTCACCTCGGTGCCGAGAAAAATAATGCGATCTCGCAACAGGCGAGAGTAGATGTCGAAGGAGCGCTCTCCGCGTTGGCTTTGCTCGATCACCATCGGGACTAAAGTCATTTTCTGCTTTCTCTCATCGGCGCGAGATCGAAGTGTGATCTGCGCATTAGTGGTCAGTGCCAGGGTGCAATGTAATTCGTGCGTGTCTACGTGCGGCGCGTTTCCATCTTAATGGCGATTGATAGGCCCGGAAGGCCTTGCGTCAAGTATAGGCGGGAACACCGTCCCGATGCACCATTGGATAGGCTGCTGCTGCCCTGAGGTCACATCAAAAAGCTGTTCGTTCGTGGTGGAGCAGACCGTAGTTCTAGGGAATTGTGCGGAACCATTTACACGTTCACGATAAAACGTTCCGTACCGCCCTGTTTCATTTCCACATTGCCATCGGTCGTGCTTATTTGATCGCGTCGCGATCGTGAAACGATGTGCGCCGCGGTTACGCCTAGGACTCTTCTGCCGCCACGTCTAAAGCCTCAGGTTCAACTTCAACAATCTCCTCAATCGTGGCCTTGGAGATCAGGAAATCGAGTGCCTTCTTGTCCATCAGTTCAGCCTCAATCGCTTCGCCCCACCCTTGCTGGGCGGCCATCTGCTTGAGCTGAGCGACGTCCATGCCCTGCTGCCCTGCGGCCATCTCCTCAAAGCGCGCGTCCACCTCTTCTTCGGTGGCCGTAAACTCCTTGGCCTTCACAACGGCTTCGAGAACCAGCGACTCTCGCACGCGACGCTCTGCACTCTCGCGGCCGTCTTCCCGCATGCGACCGAGCTGTTGGTTGAGAATGTCCGGCGGAATCTGTCCCTGAAACTGCTGCTGCATCTGCTGAATCTGGCTGTTGAGTTGTTGCTCAACGACTCCTGGCGGCACGTCAAAGGTCGTGCGCTCGAGGAGTGAGTCCATCACGGATTTCCCAATTTCGGTTTGTGCGGCTTTTTCTTTTCGTCCCGTGATGTCGGTGACAATACTCGCACGCAGTTCGGCGAGGGTGTCGAACTCACCGAGGTCTTTCGCAAGCTCATCGTCGAGCTCGGGCACGTGTCGGCGGCGAATCGTGTGAACGGTGCACGCAAACTCCGCGTCTTTGCCGGCCAGGTTTTCTGCGCCGTAATCCGCGGGGAACTGAACCTTGAGGGTGACGTCTTCACCGGCCTTCGCACCAATTAAGCCTTCCTCAAAGCCGGGGATCATGCGACCCGTTCCGAGTTCGAGATCGACGCCTTCAGCTTTGCCGCCGTCAAACAACTCGCCGTCAACACTGCCTTCATAGTCGAAGGTCACCGTGTGGCCATTGTCTGCAGTCGCATCCTCCGGCTCTTCGATCAAGGAGGCTTGGCCCTCGCGCATGCGATCGAGTTCGGCGTCTACCTCGTCGTCCTTCACTTCGACCTTGGGCCCCTTGCCGGGCAGGCCTTCAAGCTCAGGCAATTCGATATCGGGTTTGACTTCGACACGAATCGTATACTCAAAGTCGGCGCCGGGCTCGGGCTGACCCGCTTCCACTTCGGGCTGCACGACCGGGACGAGGCCACTCTTCTCGACAGCCTGCTGCAGAGTCTCCTGCACGATCATGCGCTCGACTTCTTCGGGAATCGATGCGCCGTACATTTTTTCGAGCACGTTGCGCGGAACTTTCCCCTTGCGAAAGCCCTTCACTGTAGCCGTGCGACCGAGCTGCTTGTAGCTCGCATCGAACGCGCGGTGCACGCGTGACTGCGGCACGGTCACGGCGATTTTGCTCACAACCCCGCTGACTGCTTCGGTGGCAACCTGGATGTCTTCGTTGCTCTCGCTTGCAGTGGCTTCGCTCTTTTCGCTCATGACGATCCTCTTTTGTATGTTCTTGAGGGCAACCGGTGCGGTGCCGATGAATAGTGCTGTCGTTTCGCTCGTGCCGCGTATCCCGGGCCTTCCGACGATGCTCAACGCCAAATAAACAACTCAGCTTGCTCGTTAGGCAGCTGGTCTGGTCCGAAATCGTGACACGTACACAATCTGTGAATCCGAGAGATTAACGGGATCTCGGCCCCCGCCCCACAGGCCCGGCGGCAGAGAGTCCTCCGCCTTGGGCCGCAGCAGGCGCGCAAGATAGCCCCACAAGTCGAGAATTGCCCGCCCCGAAAGCCCGCTAAATTGCGTCTCAGCCAGCATTCTCACTCGCGACACCTCGGAGCGGGCCCGACGCCGGCGGCCAGTGCCCGCGGACGCTGCGAGAGGCCGGTCCCGCGGGCCTTGCGACCCAGCGTGCCGGAGATAGTTTTCTGCGCGCCGTGGCGAGCCCCACGCCCACTCCTGTTAAGGCATCGTACTGGAGCGCCGACACGAATACTGCAACCGAGCGCTTCCAGTCACTGAACTGGAACGCCCCCACTGCTGCCTCTTCGGCCGATTCACGGAGCAAGTAATGTCCCAAACTCTCTACCAAAAATACGGCGGATCTGCGTCGATCACCGCGATTGTCCACGACTTCTATGTCCGGGTTCTGGCCGACGACGGCATCAGCCATCACTTCGTCGACATTGACATGGCGCGTCTCGTGAATCACCAAGCCAACTACATCGCCAAGGCCCTTGGCGGCCCCGAAGTCTACGATGACAAGGACATCGCCCTCGCCCACCAACGCCTCGGCATCGACAACGACGCATTTGACTCGGTCGCAGGCCATCTCTCAGATGCCCTCCACGAGGCAGGCGTCGAAGGCGGAGATTGCAAAACCGTGCTCGAGCTCGTGGGCTCATTGCGATCCGACATCGTGACGTCGTAATCGCCCCCATCCGACCCAGCCTGTGAAGCGGAACAAAAACATTCTTAGTTGGTTTCGCGAAGACCGCACGCGGGTGCTCTTCGTCGCGCTACCGCCCTTGTTACTACTCGGCTCGATTGCCACTGTGTGGCTACTCAACGATGCCGCAGACCAGCTCGCGCAAAGCGCGGCAGTCGAGCAAACGCACGAGCCGCACCCCAAAGACGTTAGTATCGCCCTGCTCGCGCGCCCCGCGGCGGCAACAGCGGTCACGGCGATCCTTTCAATTGGGCTTTTCCTCTACATCCATCAGGGCTCGCGCAAACAGAACCGCAAGTTGTCCGACTCCCATAAGAAGCTCACAATGGCCATGGTTCAAAGTACCCTTGCCGTCGCTGAGGCTCGCGAAGCAATGCGATCGGCCGAAATCGCAAATCGATCCAAGAGTGAATTCCTCGCCAACATGAGCCACGAAATTCGCACGCCTATGAACGGTGTGGTCGGCTTTTTGGAGTTGCTCGACGACACCGATCTCAGAGAAGAAGAACGTGACTTCGTCTCGAAGGCACAACGCTCCGCTGACCACCTGCTGACCATCATCAACGACATCCTGGACTTCTCAAAGATTTCATCCGACGGACTCGAACTTGAGCAAACGCCCTTCGCGATTGAAGCAATCACGGACGACCTGCTTTCCATCCTCAGCATCCAGCCCAGACCGTCAAGCGTTGCCCTGCGCACTTCCCTTGGGTCCGACTTGCCAAAAGTACTCGTCGGCGACCCTCACCGGCTGAAACAGATATTGATCAACCTGACCGCCAACGCGCTGAAGTTCACGTCTGACGGCCATGTCGAGCTCAGGATTGGCGTCTCAAAACATGAGCCGGATCAAGTGACTCTACACTTTGCAGTTGAGGACACCGGTGTCGGCATTCCCGAGTCGGCGCAAAGCAACATCATGAAGGCCTTCACTCAGGCCGACACTTCGATAACTCGAAACCACGGCGGCACTGGTCTCGGCCTTACGATTTCCTCCAAATTGATAGAAGCCATGGGAGGCAAGCTGGCTCTGCAAAGCGTGGTCGGTCGCGGGAGTGTCTTTTCTTTCGAAATTGATCTCCCAGTCGGAAGTTCACTCGAGACATCACCCCGACACAACAACACGGGCGAAGCCGTTGCGAAGCGCGGCAGCAAAGTGCTCGTTGTCGACGACAATGCGGTCAACCGTATGGTGTGTGAAAAGATGCTGCTCAGGATGGGCTACGCGGTTATTTCTGCAGAAAACGGCCAGATTGCCCTCGAAAAGTTTGCATCCGAAAAACCGGATCTCATTTTGATGGACTTGCAAATGCCGGTGATGGACGGGTTGACATCCACGCGACGAATTCGCAGTGAAGAGCCCAGCGACACGCACACCGTGATCATCGCGCTTACCGCGTCGGTTCAAAAAGAAGATCGCGACGCGTGTGAGGCGGCGGGGATGGATGACTTCTTGTCAAAGCCGATCCGTAAGAGAGACATTGAGAGTTGCCTTCTCAAGTGGCTCCCCTAGCCCGGTACGCACCGCGTTTCACTACACGCATGTGCGTCGAGACCGACCCGCGCATTGGACCGTCGGCGTAAAGCTGACTCCTGAAGAGCAGCAGCTTGAGATTGTCGCCGATGTTCACCTTTCGTTCAACGGAGACAGCGCTGACGCGAACATCGCTCTGGAATGGTTGAATGCCGGACAGCAAGGTCTGCAGGGCCTAGGAAGAAACTGAAAAACGTCTCTTCACAGAGTCGTTTTTCTGCCCGAAATGGTCAGACGACATACATCTCCCGTACTGCGGCTTCAGTGGATTGCTTGCGTTCCTTGCTCATATCGAGAATTTGCTCGGGGTCCGAAACGCCATAGAGTTTCTCCTAGTTCAGATCGTCCAAATGTCCGAATGCTGTTGACGGGGTACACAAAGATCTTCATAAAATGTGCCTTCTGACTCCAATACTCCGACCAAGCCTAAACGCGCAACGGTATGATTAGGCTACGGTCGACTAGGAAGTCGGAGGAGCGAATGGTCGAGGCCAACCTTCAAGAGTTCATTGGGCGGGGTGCAGAGAGCAATCGCAGCAGCGCCGCGATCTGCTCGCCTGATCGGCCGAGTCTGTCCTTTCAAAACCTGAACGTACTGATCGACGAAACGGAGCTCGCGCTCACTCGCCTTGGGATCACGCGGAGCGATCGCGTTTGCATCGTACTGCCGACGGGGCCCGAGATGGCGACGTGCTGTCTCGCCGTTGCGTGCTCGGCCGTGTGCGCGCCTTTGAACCCCGATTATCGATTGGGCGAATTTGAGCAACTCTTCAAGAATCTTGCTCCGACGCTTCTAATCACGGCGCCCAGTGTGTCATTGGACGCGCGCGAGGCCGCGCAAAAGTCGGGTGTCGCAGTCGTCGAGCTTATGCACAGCCCAACCGCCGATGCGGGCTGGTTTGAGCTGGACTTGGCCGCGACCCAAACTCTCACGCGTCGGGGCAAAGCGACGGAGCGCGAACGCGATGCGGCTGGCCCCGACGATACGGCTCTCGTCCTTCACACGTCAGGATCCACCGCACTTCCAAAAATCGTCCCGCTAACGCATCGCAATCTCACGACGTCGGCACGCAACCTTGCGGCCTCTCTGGCACTTGGGTCCGATGACCACGGCCTCAACATGATGCCTCTTTATCATGTCGGGGCGTTGGTCGATCTATTGCTCGCACCTCTTAGCGTTGGCGGCTCGGTAACGATCGCTTCCAGTATGTCGTCAAGCGTGTTCTTCGATTGCCTCGACAGCGCAACGCAGCCCCGCCCGACCTGGTACCAGGGCGTCCCGACCATGTTGCAGGACATCGTTGCAACCGCCAAGCACGATGGCCGCCCCGCAGGCAACAACTCGTTGCGATTTGCCCGGGCCGTCTCAGCACCACTGCCCGATCGCGTCTTGCAAGAGTTCGAAGAGATGTTTCACGTGCCGGTGATCGAGATCTACGGCATGACGGAAACTGCAGGGGTTATCACAAGCAACCCCCTGCCACCCCACGTTCGCAAATCGGGATCCGTCGGCATCCCGGCGGGACCAGAAGTTTCGATCCTCGACGAAGGCGGTAATCCCGCTCGACCGGGTGATCGGGGCGAAGTTGTTGTGCGTGGCCATAACGTCATGGCGGGGTATGAGGGCGACGATGCGCTCAACGAAGACGGTTTCGTCGGCACCTGGCTGCGCACTGGTGACGAAGGCTATTTCGATGCGGATCGCTACTTATTTTTGACGGGGCGCATCAAAGAAATCATCAACCGAGGTGGCGAAAAGATATCGCCTCGAGAGATCGATGTTACCGCCCTCACCCACCCCGAGGTGTACGAGGCAGCCACATTTCCAATCGCTCACGCCTCGCTGGGTGAAGACGTCGCCATCGCGGTTGTTCGGTATCCAAATCGAACTTCGGCCGAAGCCAGTAATGCGCTCACCGAGCGAGGCCTGATTGATTACCTCTCGAGTCGGCTCGCTTACTTCAAAGTGCCGAGAACGGTTTTCTTCGTCGCCGCACTGCCTGTAACCGCCGGTGGAAAACTGCGTCGCCACGCTCTCGCGGCACAGTACGGCGAGCTGAAAGCAGTGCCCGAACGCGCGGAATGGGTCGCACCCGAAACTCCAATCGCGCGACAGTTGGCAGCAATGTGGGAGCGCGCGCTCGGCGTGTCGTCCATCGGCTTGCACGACAACTTTTTCGACCTGGGCGGCGACTCGCTCAAGGCCGCAACCTTCATGCGCGAGTTCATCGATGAGCAAAACTGCACACTGCCAATTTCGACGTTATTCGATGCGCCAACGGTCGCATCGTTTGAGGTGGCGCTCGGCCAAGCTGGACAGGGGGCCAATGCGGAGCCCGGTATGGATGACGTACTCGCGACGGGTTTGCCCGTGAGTATCCATCGCGAGCTAGGCACATACTTGGCCGCTTGGCGCGGAACCCGCGCAACGGGTGACGCATTGCTGGTGGGGCGCAACATGCTCGGCTCCAAGCAACCCCTCTTTTGGTGCTGCAATGCATTTGAAACGTTTGCGACACTCGCGGCACAGCTCGGTGCCGATCAGCCTGTGTTTGGCATGCGGACGCTTCGGCACCTCGAGCAGAACAACGAAGAAAACTTGTCAAAAATCACCGCGCACTACGCCCATGAAATTTCGCAGCTTCAGCCCGAAGGCCCAATTTTGCTGGGAGGGTTCTGTACTGGTGGAAAAATCGCATTCGACATCGCTCAACACCTGGTTGCCCAGGGGCGCGAGATCTCGAACCTGTTCCTGCAAGAAGTTTTCGTTCCAATGCGCTACGCGGGCCGCGTTTCGATGTTTTTCTGTTCTCGCGATTACGCTGGCAGACACAGCCCTTACAAGAAGTTTTTGAATCCAGAACTCGGCTGGCTGAAATTCTATTCGGGTGATGTCTCCGTGCGAACTTTTGATTGGCGGCATCGCGAGTACTATCACTCGCCGAACGTCGAAATCTTCGCTGCGCAGCTGCAGGACGAAATCGCGGCATCCCAGTCGCCAGAATCATGTTCGAGTCACCGCGCGCAAAGGCCACCTGAGCCTCTGCAACAGCTCTCCGCGGACAGCTATCGGGCGAAGATCGAGGCGTCGCCACGCCGTTTCTATACGCCAGGTGCAACAGCGACTGTTCGAGTTAAGGTCACAAACCTTGGCGAGCAAGCGTGGAAGCCAACTGCGCAAAGTGGACTCGTACTTTGCAACCGGTGGCGAAATCGCAAAGGCAACATCTGGCTCGATGGCAGCACTTCATTTGTGCAGGAAGTGGCCCCGGGAGCGAGTGTGAGGATGGATGTACAAATCGAAGCGTCGACTCGGCGCGGACACTGGATGCTGTACTTTGACGTGGTCGATCAAGGGGTGACCTGGTTCGGTGCGGCAGGCTCGTTGCCGCATCGCCGCAACGTCTGGATTACAAACTTGCAAAGCCCTTTTGCATCACGAAAGATAGACTCCAACGGAGAAACGGCATGAGCAGACATGCAAAAATGACGCCTTTCTATCGTCAGCTTGCAACGCAAATCGAGGAACGCGGGGGCATCTTCAATGCCCACGTTCACTTGGATCGCGTGGGGACCCTCGACGATGCGTATATGCAGCATGCGGGGCATCGGATTCTCGAGAATTCGCACATTTCGTTGCACGAGAAGCACAGCTTGATTGGCGCGATTCACAGCGGCCCCGCTTACGACGCTGAAAACATGAAAACTCGCGTCAATGACTGCCTCGACACGATGGTGGCTGTAAACACGTTCCGGGTGGATACGATGGTCGACGTCACGTCGGACAACGTCGGCATGAGTGCTCTCGAGACACTGCTCGAAGTGAAGCACGCACGCGCGTCTGAGATCGACCTGCAGATCGGCGCCTATTCGCCTTTTGGGTTCAAAGACAAAGAGCCCGCTAGCTGGGAGTTGTATGTCGAAGGTATCGAGCGCGCGGACTTTATTGGCTCGCTACCCGAGGCGGACGACGTTGATGACTACCCCGAACACATCGGTTTTACCGAGCACTGCCGTAGGGTGTTGGAGATTGCGCAGAAAACGAACCGCCTGGTCCATGTTCACACCGACCAGCGCAACGAACCGAGCGAGTCTGGGACCGAGCGCCTGATCGAGGCGGTGCGCAAGTACGGCGCGCCTGTGTCAAATACGGGTGAACCCATGGTTTGGGCGGTACACATGCTTTCACCGACGACGTACGACGAGCCTCGGTTCAACGCGTTGGCCGCGGGGCTAGCAGAGTGCAATATCGGCGTGATCTGCTGCCCCTCAGCGGCAATCGGGATGCGCCAGCTTCGGGCACTCGCGACCCCAACGTACAACAGCATTCCACGGGTACTCGAGTTGTTAGCCGCCGGGGTGCATGTGCGTCTCGGCTCGGACAACATCGCAGACATTTGCTCTCCAAGTACGACCGCCGACTTAACGGACGAGATCTTCGTGCTTTCTGCGGCATTGCGCTTCTACCATGTCGGAGTGTTGGCAAAACTCGCAGCGGGAACGAAACTCGACGAAGCCGACCGAGAAATGATCCGTGAACACCTTCACGAAAACGACTTGCAGATCGAAAAGGCGTTGCGTGCAACCGGCCAAGTCCCTGCTTCGTAGACTGCAGTTTTGGAACAGGGCTGGCGATGCGCGCGAAGCGCACAGCGTGACGCCGCCGGTCTTTGCCCCCTTGGCGCCCGAGTACGTCCAAAACCCATATCCCTTTTACGAGACGCTGCGCCAGCACGACCCCGTGCACCGGAGTTCGACGGGCTTGTGGGTACTCACGCGGTATCGCGATGTTCTGGAGGCACTCGAGAACCCGCAACTTGGCAACGCGCCTGCACCATACGGCGTGTTGAACGAACGCAACCGAGAGCGCTACGTCTGCGCCGACGTCGCGAACAATATCCTTCCCTTCATGGATGCCCCCGAGCACACCGCGAGACGGAAGTTGATCGGCCGCACGTTCAACGGAAACCTGCGGCGACAGCCGCCCGATTTCGTATCGACTGCCGAGTCGCTTCTCGACGCACATCGAGATCGCGGCGAACTTGAGTTGCTGCGAGATTTCGGCCTGCCGTTTGGGGTGAGATTGATCAGTGAGCTATTGGGGATTCCCGCATCGGATCACGACAAGTTGAAAGCATGCAGTGAATGGTTCTTCTATTTGTTCGCACCGATTCCAACGGAAGAAATTCGCGTAAAGGTCGATGGTGCGCTTGAAGAATTCCGAACCTACTTCGCGCAGTTGATCGAAA
>JBLHOB010000057.1:0-9905 GCA_047619425.1 Myxococcota bacterium | reverse complement strand
GGCGGCGAGATGAGCATCCGGATCCTGCGCCCCGGGTCAGACGCGGTTCGCTTGTTGAAAGACTTGCCCAGTCCACGACAGGTCGAGTTGGTATTCACGACGCAAGCGGGACGCGTTTTGACGTTCCCTGCGTCGCTCTCGAAACCGAAGGGGCCGGTACGAAGCCCGGCAGCTCGCTGAAACGCCCCCTTCGGGGAGCTTCCGGTGCGACACAATGCTGGATCCATGGTTCAGGACACCGAACGATCGACCGATGTTCGGGACATGGAAAGCCAGGAAACCGCGCCTATTTTTTCGACCTGCGAGGATGATCCATCCAAGGGTGAAGCCATCCACCAGTTTGTGATTGGCCTGGCTGAGCAAGTCGACACTTTGCAAGATGCCGAGCTCGAGGGTGACGACGATGGCCTCGCCAAACTTGCGGACACGCTTGGCAAAACCGCTAGTGATCTGGGTTACGAGCCGTTGGCTCAGATCTCACAGGTCGTCGCCACAGCGTGTCGTGAAGGCAAGATCGAGGACGCTCAGGCTGCAATGGTCGAGTTGACCCTCATCAGCAGTCGGGTGCGACGCGGACATCGCGGATCCGCGTAGCGCTTCGCAGTCCCCTCTTCTTTTTCTCAATTCTTGCGCTTTCGAAACGCTTCACAGCCCTGTGCGCTTGTTCCTGTTCAACGCCGCTTTACCGCACGCGATGACGTCGCGACGCACACGCCTTACACGAACACCCAGAGCGCGTGTCCAGGTACTCCGGACGTTGCGACGGTGACGTAGATGAGGATGCTCGCGTTGGTTGATGCGTGGACAAGTATCGGCGCAGCCATGTCTTTGCGCAGATAGAACCAAAGGTTTGTTGCGACAACCCAAGGTACGGCGACCCACCACTCCCAAAAGGCATGGGCGACGGTGAATACGACAACCGTTGTGACGAAACTACGCAGGGTGTAGCGAGCGATTTCGATAGTGCGGAAATCGCCCGGACGCATGTAACAGTCCGCGTAGCGCATGACAAAGCTGCGGATAAACAGCTCCTCAAATATCGGGGTCACCACCGCATAGCCGAGCATGCGAATGGCGAGGATCGTCAGCATCATCGACTCACCGGCCATGTGCGGGTTGAAGCCGTCTTCTGGCTCGGGTCGCGGCAGCATGTCGATCAGCAGATATGGGCCCATCCACTGTACGGCGAGCACGACTCCGAGCAGGATGTCGAGCAGGTTCCAACCCGGCTGTAACTTCATAGCGCGCAGTTCTGGATAGTCACCGCGTAGGAAGAAGTAGAGAATCAGGCCACCGGGCAACATGGGTTTGATGACCAACAGCGCCGGCTGCCAACTGTCCGGAAACTCGCCACCCAACTGCGCAGCGAGCAGAAACGCCAAATAGGGACCGAGATAGGGCCACCAACCATGTCCTTCTCGCTCGGTCGTCATGTCGTCTGTCTCCTGGTGTCTGGCACAAGCGTTGGGTCGTGGTTGGGGATCGTTTCGCTGAGGAGCCAGCCTAGCAGTCCAAACCGATTCTCTCGGAGTCCATCGGTAAAGTCTGCCCGGCAATACAGCGCCGGGTCTCGCCGAGGTCGGTTATTTGCAGTCCAGTTGCAAGCCTCTCGTAAAAGTTTAAGTCCCCATTCCTTCACGTTTGAGAATGATCACCCGATGGATGCTCGTAGTACATCAGGATTTCGGCATTTGGGTCGATGAGGGTTTGACTTGACGCGCCCACTCTTGCGCAGGAGATGAATTCCAATCGTGAACAGCAGTCTGAATAAAAATGTCACGCTAATCGGCGGGGGTGCTGTGGCGATTGAATTCCATTTGCCGAGAGTTCTCGCCGTGCTCGGTGCGGAGCGGGTCGAAATCGTGGAGTCCGACTCGGGCCGTCGCGACCAATTGGCAAAACGTTTTCGCGGGGATCAGCGCATCGAAGTCACCGGCAACTGCAACCTCGCTCAAGACATCGACCTTGCGGTGATTGCCACTCCCCCCAAATTTCACGCGGATTACTTTCACGCTCTGTGCGGTAGCGCGCGAGGTATCTTGATCGAGAAGCCCGTAGCGCTCGATGTGGCAAAAGCGGAAGGCATTCGCGACGCGCTCGCCAACGGGGGACCCACGCTGTGGGTCAACCTAGTGCGACGCACCCTGCAAAGCTTCACCCTGCTGCGCGAGTTTTGGTTGCAAGGTCAATTTGGTGCGCTCGAATCCGTCGAACTCCATGAGGGACGCGTTTACGCGTGGGAGGCGATGTCACTCGGCTCCTTCTCAAAAGAGTTAAACGGCGGCGGTGTGCTGATGGACACAGGCCCCCACGTGCTCGATCAACTCTTGCAGGTCTTTGACGAGGTCGAACTCGAGCATGCTTTTCTCGACGGAGAGACGGCGGGCATCGAAGCGAATGCCACATTGTTGTTACGTGCTGATGGCATACCTGCGACCGTTCAGATGAGTCGCAATCGAAACCTTTCGAACACGGCCACGTTTGAGTTCGAACGCGCGACCTGTCGCATCGGTGTCTGCGACGATCACATCGAAGTGATCCCCCGCAAGGGACGGCCCTACTCGCTGCTTCGCGGCGACCGAAGCGCCTCCGCACCCAAGTTCAACGATCTATTCGATCGTTTCTACGTGTCCAAGATCGCGCAGCAAGACGCCTCGGGCGTGGGGATTGCAGAATCAATCGCATCGCTTCAATTGATCGAAGAAGCCTATGCGACAGGAGAACCAATGCGGGGAGCGTTCTAATGTCTGAAACCGTGAAAGTGGCAATCCTCGGTGGCAGTGGTTTTATGGGCTACGACCTGGCTCGCACGCTGCATGAAACCGACGGCTTTGAGCCGATCGTTTACAGCACGAGCGCCAAGAGTCTTACCAACCTGGCGCGCCATGACATCGACATCCGGCTCGTTCGTTACGACGACTTGAAGCGAACGGTGTTGCCCAAAGGCGTCCAGTACTTGGTGAACTATGCCCATCCATTTGGCAATCGGGAGGCGCTTTCGATCAAGAGCCAGATCTCGGTGCTCGCCGACTTCATGCTGCGCAACCTCGAACGTTATTCCCAGCTGCGTGCCATTCAGGTCAGCAGCATGTCGGTCTACGAACCGTTTGAGGACGACCATGAGTTTCTCGAGTCCTGCGAACTCGACCCGCCTCGCAGCGATCGCTATGCGCGTTCGAAGTGTGCTTTTGAGACTTTGCTCGAAGAACAGTCCGAGCTTGCCGGCCGCTTGATGCTGTTGCGCCCCACTGTTGTGTACGGTCCGTTTTGCCGCCCCTGGACCGATGCGTTGCTGGCGGGTTTTGAGGCCGGAGACGTTTCATATCAAGACCTCGATGGACGAATCCAACCAATCGTCGTTTCAGATGTCAGTCGCTTTATCATGGATCGCTTTGCCGACTTTGCCCCGGGCACCTTTAACCTGGCGGGTCCCGAAACCATGAAGTGGCACGACTTCCTCAATTTCTTCGGCAACGTGGTGTCACGGGGCCGGCTCGTCGAAAGTGATACGCCTCCGCAAACGACGTCGGCGAAACGAGCGCAGACGGTTCGTGAGGTGCTCGGTGTCGCAAAGGGCGTGTTACGAGATGAGAAGGTGAAGGACCTGGTTCGGCCCGTCGTTTCGCAGCTTCCTGCCAAACTCGTCGAGACCCTTAAAGAGCGGCTCAACAGCAATCTCGGCTCGCTGGCACGGTCAGTGGCTGAGGGCGGCGATCCAGACGGCCCCTTTTGCGAGCCCTTCTTCGCCGCGGACCGATTGGTTTCGACTCGTGCCACCCAACAACAGTTTCCCGATGCCGAGTTCACTCGACTCGATGCAAGTCGCGACCTGCTCGCGCGCTATCACAGCTTTCGCTTTCGCGACGAGGTACTGACATGAACCGCGATCAGATGCGCCGCGTCTTCAGTGAACGCGAGAGCAACAGCTATCGCTTGCTCAACAAGCTTGGCTTGAAGCGAGCGTTCTACGCTTGGTATCAGGCCACACGCAAAAAGTCCCCCGGACTCGAGGAGTTTCGCGACCTTCACAAAGGGCAGCGCTGCTTCATTCTTGGTGGGGGTCCCTCACTGAAGTCGATTGACCCCGCGCCTCTGGCTGGGGAACACACGTTTGGCGTAAACGGTTTGTTCTTGATTTATGACTGGCTCGGGTTCGAGCCGACGTACTACGCCGTCGAAGACTTTTTGGTCTACGAGGATCGCTTTCAGGACATCAAAGATTTCGTCCGGGACTCGACGTGTTTCTTCCCACTGCAGTTTGAATGCCCTGGATTTAATCGCCCCAGCAATCGCTACTACCGCGGGATCTACGAGTTTGACGAAGACGCAAACTGGCCCGAGTTTTCCGAAGATCCCACGCGGATGCTCTGGATCGGTGGCACCGTGACCTACATCTGCATGCAGCTTGCTCACTATATGGGCTTTGAGGAAGTTGTCTTGCTGGGCATGGATCACAGCTACAGCAAGCCTCACGACCTAATTGTTCGCGGCAACGATTGGACTTCTCAGAGCGAGGATCCCAATCACTTTCACCCAGACTACTTCGGAGAGGGCTATCGCTGGCACGACCCGCGAACTGACCGTATGGAGAAGGCGTACGCGAAAGCGCGAGCAGTCTTTGAGCGCGATGGACGTCGCATCGTCAATGCAACGGTCGGCGGCAAACTCGAAAGCTTCGAGCGCGTCGACTACGACTCGCTGTTTGGTGGATAGGCAGTTTCGGAGCGCTTTGCTGCTGTGGGAAACGGCGAGACTAACCTGCCCTGCGTGACGCTCGGGCAAGTCGCAGCTGAAAAGCGATTCGCTTGAAGACGAGCGCCACCTCTCGTGCCCACGCGTTGAGAAGATAGCTTCCGCGAACCTTGCGGCTCCCGTTGGTGGTTGGGGCTGGACGCGGTGCGGGAGCGCATGAGATTCGCAGTGCGTAGTCGAGATGGGTTCGATCTTCTTTTGCGTGGTGGAAGATGTAGCCGCCCTCAACCATGCGTCGCTTGAAACTCGGATCGCCGAGGTACCACTCCTCGCCGCCGCGTAGCTCACCACCGCAACGCCCGAGGCTGGGGTCGTGAGGACGATCTTCCAACAGCGATCGGTTGACACACAAGTTGCCGCCGAGAAAGTACTCACCATCCTCGAGCCACCGGTCGCCCGCTCCGAAGTGACGCAAGCTCCAAATACTCCACTGGCTGTAGTCCATCTCCGGTGGCGGCAAGATGTCGAACATGGGGTGGATATGCCCACCAAGCACGTCGGGCCGGTGCTGTGCGATGGCTTCTAGGTAGGACTCAACGAGTCGCGGGTTGGCGACCGCGTCATCGTCCAGGAAGTAAACATACTCTCCATGCGCGTTCTTTACGGCGGTGTTTTTTGCGTGGGCGAGCCCCAAGTTGGGTTCCACGACGAGTCCGACGCAGTGGCCCTGCTGCAGAAAGTCGTGCACGAGTGCGCGTGTCTCGGCAGCGTCGTCCGAGGCGTTGTCGACGACGAGGATCTCAAAGAGTTCATTCGGTGCACTCTGGCACACGAGGCTCCAGAGGCTCTCGACGAGACGTTCAGAGCCGTTGTGAGTGCAGATGCATGCCGTGATGACCGGGGAGGCGACGCGCTGCGTGTGCCCTTCCCTTGCATGGCTGCCGGTGTTGTTTGCATTGCCACTCACTACGCTGTCTCCACTAGGGCGTGATAGTCGACCTTCTCGAAGACCTGGAGTGCGCCGCCAACCGTTGCGTCGATGATCTCGCGCCCGTCTGCGGCGAATGCATCGCGTGCGAGTTCGTACGCGAGCTCGGAGCGAACAAGGTCGGGCAACTGCCAGCGTGATCCCGGCGGAAAGTAGTCCGGGTGGAAGTGATTTTCGTCGGTCTCCTGGGTGCGCGTTTGGGCGGTATTGGGCGTCCCCTTGTCGATGAAGTTGTGATCCACTCCGATGAGGACGACTTGGTGAAAACCCATGAAGTAGGCGAGCTGCATGGCGAGATAGGTGACGGTGCCGCCGGAGCAAATAGGCGCAAGCGCGTCTGTGCCGAAGAAGTCACGAAGCGTCAGTGCTTGTCGTAGGAATAGTACGGAGGGGTCTTTCTCGTCGAAGTATTCGCGCCCGCTCCAATTTAGGAACTTGGGCATGCTGAGTGTCGACATTTCGCTCGCAAACTGATCCAGCACCAAGTCATTGGCGGCGCAGTAGTAGTTTGTTTCGAACCCCATCTGTTCGAAGAGCAGGTAGATGCGGTTCAGGCCAAAGGTCCATTCATTGGCCAGAGGGCTGAGGTCCATTTTTGCGAGACTCGGGCCATTGCCCAGGATGAAGCATCGTTGTCCGCGATGGCGGTCCGCGTAATCGAGTAGTCCGATCCGGTTGGTCGCACTGCGTCCGTGTGCGGAGTTCCATGCGAGGCGGTGAGGGATGTCGACGGCCCGGCGTTTAAGAGCGCCCACTACGCGCTGTACCGAGAGATCCCGTGCGGAAATGCGGCGCCGTTCTGTGCGTTCATGGTCCACGGGTTTCATCAATCCCTCGTTGCCGCCAGCTCAGCCGGCGAATGTGTGCGGTAGGGCATTTCTATCGGCCACTTGCGGTGCTTTCTACACTGCGCAGAAGCCGCTCTCGGGGCTTGGTCGACAAATTTGCTTCGGTGCCCTGCCCCGCAGTTGTGTTGGGAGCGGAATGGGTCCTCTGCCCGGAGAACGGCGTGAGCGTCAACTCGCGCCGTTTGTGAGTTTCTTTCGCCGATTGGTCAGCGAATAGACGATTAGAACAGTGTCGGGGCTGTGCAGCTTCAAGCTGGAGTCGGAACCGGCCGAAAAAGACGAGGTCTATATGCATGCGGAGTTTTGGTTGCGAGAGGCGCAGCGGAATACTGACTCCTCAACTCTCACCACGCGTTACGTGGCTCTATGCCAATCTGATATGAGGTTCTGACGTGCTTCTTGGCACACCACAACGCGTAAATCGCTTTCGCAGCTTGCCGGCTCGTATCAGCCTGTTCGTCTTTTGCGCAACGTTGGTGACGTCGCTCTTCGTGACGGGTGTGTCCGTGCGCTCAATTGACACCTTCCTGCGCGGGAAGATCGCGTTGAAGTTTCCGGAGATTGCCCAAGAGGCGAATCGGAATCTCAATCACTGGTACGACGAACAGTTTCGCAACCTGGGTGTGCTCGCGGCAAGTGATGTGCTGCGCACCAATGTGCCGAAACTCGAACCAGGAAAAGCGCTTGGCTCCGGTGGTGAGGCGGCTGCGGACATTGCCGAGTATCTGGCTTACGTGCTCGCGCGTTTTGATCACTTTGACGCTTTGTTTATTCTGAGTCCCGAGGGCGAGACACTCGCATGGGTAGGCGATGCCGTCGCGCTACCCGAGCAGGTGAAGATCACTGCGTTGTCGTTGCGGCACGGAGCGATGCCACAGCTTCTGGTAATTGATGGCGACTATCTCCAAGCCGTTTCTGTGCGTATCGAAAACAATCAAGGCAAGTCGGTTGGCTTGCTGAACGCGATCATGCCGCTCGCTGCAGTCGCAGAAACCCTACGTACCCAACACATTGGTGAAACCGGTGAGATTCTACTTGTCGGTGCGAACGGCCTCTACGTTGCGGTTGGCAAAGAGACGATTGAGATGGGCGCGCTCCACGAAGCCCTGCCCGCGATTGCTGCGCCCGGTTCAGTGGTCGACTACCAAAACGTCGCGGGCAATCGGGTGGTGGGATATGCCACGACGCTTTCTCAGTACGGTTTGACGCTGGCAATCGAGGAACGCTACAGCGAGGCCTTCGCGCCCCTTCTCTCGGCCTTTCGTAGTGTCTTGAGTATCAATCTTGGTGTCGTGCTGCTCTTTGGGTTGGCCGCGTACCGTGTCGCGGTTTCTATCGCTCGCCCCATTGAGGCGCTCTCTGATGCGGCGCGTCGCATCTCAGAAGATGAAGACGATGTCGTCATTCCTCAAAACGACGCAGCCGATGAAGTGGGCGTTCTCACGCGCACGTTCAGTCAAATGACCGCGCGCCTCGCCAGCAAGGCGGAAGCTCTCGAACGAAGTCAATCCGAGACCGAGCAAGCCGTGCAGAAAATGCGGGACCAAAACGCAGAGCTGCAGCGCGTGAACGAGGTGCTCGAACAATTGTCGATCACCGACGGTCTCACGAAACTTCACAATCACCGCTACTTCCAGGAAGAACTCGCGAAGGAAGTGAAGCGCGCCGATCGTACCAACGACCCCCTCGCGCTGGTTTTGATCGATATCGACCATTTCAAAAAGTGGAATGATCACCTCGGGCATGCAGGGGGTGACGAGATCCTGCGCAAGATTGCATACGTCATGAATGAGGTTGTGCGCGAAACGGACATCCTCGCGCGCTACGGCGGCGAAGAGTTCGCGGTTATTCTTCCAAAGACCGGTGTAGAGGGTGCCTTGATGTTGGCTGAGAAACTACGCTCTAGCATTGCGGACGGTTCCATCGTGGTCGATTTGCCGAAGCAAAGTGATCCCTTGACGGTTTCTGTCGGCGTGAATCTCTACTCAGGTGACGCGAAGGCCCTGTTCACCGGCGCAGACCAAGCTCTTTACCGCGCCAAGGACGGCGGACGAGATTGCGTCATGGCGGCAGAGGGCTTGGTCTAAGCAGGGATAACTGTTGCGGGGACGCAGTTGCGTCCAATCGCGGGGGCCTGCTCGGTGCTCAGGGGGCGGCAGCGTTGTTTGCGGTAGCCCCGGACGTCTTACTGCCTGATTAGGCTTTCGTGTATCCAGCCGGCCGACCCCGAGATCACGCGAACCAAGACCCAGTTATCGGTTTGTCGTTCGACGAAGACAGGGGTTCTACGGGCAAGGACGCGCAGCACCGAAGCATCCGTTGATGGCCCTGCGCGCAAATTGGCTCGCCGCGCCTCGACGTAGAAGGTGTTGTCCTGCCTGTCGACAAACTCGGCTTCGAGCAAGCCGTACTCTGCGATCCGACGCGCGCGATAAATGAAGAAGAGTGCCGCACCCGGGTTGTTTTGTTGAACCTGACGCTCAGCTTCGGTGATCTTGTTGTTGACTTCCTTGATCTCAAGCCCGCGCCACGGTGCGAGTTGGGCGGCACGCTTTGCCAAGATCCTCGCTTCGGCCAGGGTCGACACGGCGTTGGCACGGGTGTGTTTGCCTCGAAGCCCAGACTCAACCTCGATCAACGCATCTTCGGCTTGACGAAGGTCGACTTGCAGACGTGCAACTTCCTGACTCAGTTGGTCGGCGCGAGCGGACTCGGCACGGTGGTAGACCTCGAGGTCGTTGCGCGGTGTTTGGGGAGGGGGTTGGACGGGCATCATCGCCGCACAACCCAAGCCGATGGATAGGGTCGCGAGTGCGGCACCGATTCGCAGGGTACGCCCACAAATCGTCGTTTCGGAGACAGGCTTAAATTTGAACGTGAACTTGTTCTGCAACTGCGGCATACCCCCTCGCGGCCGACTGGATTCGGCCCCGTTGTAGTCATCGACCAGCGAAACTCAGCCTTGAGAGCTCGACGGGGTCGTCGCGGCGTCGGTCGTGCACCGTGACACCGCATTGTTCCAGCGTTTGCGCAACGCGAGTCGCTTGTCGTCCGCCATTCGGGCTTCAAAGACGGTCGGTGGCTGAGCCGTTTGCAGTGCTTCCTCGCTGTGGGTCCATAGGCCCGTTGCAAGACCGGCAAAATAGGCAGCTCCCAGGGCGGTAGTCTCCGCCTCAGCGGCACGCAACAGGGTCCGCCCCGAATAATTGGCGAGCGACTGCATGAGTACGTTGCTCCGGGCCAGACCACCGTCAACACGGAGGGGCGCGTCGCTGAGTGGAAGATTCTCACACAGGTCTACACAGCGATGTGCAACACCATCGATGGTTGCACGTGCGATGTGACAGGGTTCGCTACCCCGTGTGAGGCCAATCATT
>JBLHOB010000056.1:0-9930 GCA_047619425.1 Myxococcota bacterium | reverse complement strand
GCTTACACGACCATTGAAGACCCGGGCCCAATCGCGCCGGCTCTTCGCGAAGCGCACGGCGAGCTCATTTACGGCTGCGACATCTGCCAAGAGGTGTGTCCGTGGAATTATCGGCGCGCCCGCAAGACGCCCGAAGATCCGCTCGGTCTCCGCACCCGGCTCGCCAGTCGGCCGCAATGGATTGAGCCGTCGCTCAAATGGATCCTCGAACTCGACGAGTCGGCCTGGCAGAAGGCCACGCGCAAAAGCGCCATGCGCCGCAGCAAACGGCGCGGATTGTTGCGCAACGCGCTCGTGGCGGCCGGCAACTCTGGAGATCGGTCGTTGCGCCCACAGGTCGAAATACTCGCAAACGGCGATGACGCCATGCTGGCCGAGCACGCGCAGTGGGCCATCGAACGCCTCGACGCGTTGGGTTGATCCACAGCAAACCGGGGTGGGGCGCGACTTCCCCTTCGCGGGATGGGCGCTAGGCCGGTTTGCGGGCGACCAGTCTGGAGGTGATGTCACCGGGGGCGCCGCCGTCGGGACCTTCCTCAAACGCAACGACTTCGAGGCCCGGGAAGAGCGCTGGAAGCTCATCGGGGGCTAGATAGAACGCTTCGCGTCGCGGCCCGCGCCCAGTCGCCATGTGCGCTTTGGCGAAGGTTTCATACACCACGATGCCACCGGGTTTGAGCACGTGCTCAATGGCCGGTGCGAGCGGGCGGAAGAGAAACCGAAACACGAGGACAGCGCCGACGCTCTCGGCTCTGGCGGGCACGCCGGTTGTTGTTTCGAGATCGCAGCGAACGGGCCAGAGCGGGGCGAGGGGGCCCTGTTTGGCCAGGGCTGTGGCCGCTTGCGACAAGCCGCGCAATTGCTCCGGGTTGCGATCCATCGCGACGACCGGCACGCCCTTGCTCGCGAGATAGAGCGCGTTACGTCCGAGTCCGCACGCGAGGTCGAGGACGGGCCCAGCGCGCGATGCGGCCGCAACGAGATCGAGGTGCTTGTCCAACCATCGGGCGGGCGGTGCTGGGAGGTTCTGGCTGTTCATGCCCGGCCCAGCAATGCGGCCATCCTTTCGGGATGATCCGTAATGAGCCCTTCGACTCCTTGGTCGAGCAGGCGCTTCATGTCCTCGGCCTCGTTGATCGTCCACACGTGAACCGCGATTTCGTGGGCCTTGGCGAAGTTCATCAGGGTTTCCGTAACGAGCGGGTTGCCGCCAAAATCTTCGGGGATCTGCAGGGCCATGACATTTTCGGTAGCTGGGCCATTGCCCACGGCAGCCTTGATGACCGAGACGATGTCGGCAAGCGATGCACCAATGGCAAAGCCCGCGGCGCGCTCGGCGCGTTCCCGGCGCAACTCGAGCATGATCGGATCTTCGCCCGCGGTGAGCAGTGTGGTGTCGGAGCGACCATACTTTTCGACCAGTTCGACCACGCGCCCAACGAGGCCGGTGGGGTTCGCCTTGATCTCTAGGTTGAAGCGAGCCTTCGGAAACGCCTCGAAGGCTTCTTCGAGGGTTGGTATCCGAACTCCTTGTCCTCGCTGGGGAAAGCTACCGCCCGCATCGAGCGTGAAGTGGTGCCCTGCATCGAGTTCGCGGAGTTCGGCCAGCGTCAACTCACTGGCATTGCCCCGGCCATTGGTTGTTCGCTCAACGCTGGGGTCGTGGAGCAAGATCGGAATGCCGTCCCGGGTCGCGTGGATGTCGCTTTCGAGAACCTCCGAGCCAAGCTCAAGCCCGCGGGCGAACGAGGGCAGCGTGTTCTCGGGCGCGGTACCCGCGGCGCCGCGATGTCCAATGATGACCGGGTTCGATACGTCGAAGAAGGGATGTGCCATGGCGCGTAAGGTATCATTTTTAAACACATGTCGGTTCTGACTCGCGACGTCATCCTGCAAGAGATTGCTGCTGGGCACCTAACGATCACTCCGCTCGATGAGAGCCAGGTGGGCGTGGCTTCCATTGATCTGACGTTGGGAGACGAGATCCGTCAGATCAGTCCGGCACCTGGGGCAATCGATATCGTCGAGAGCACGGACTACCGGGATCACACCCAAGTGATTTCACTCGCTTCACCCTATGTGCTGCACCCGGGCGAGACGATTCACGGGATCACACGGGAAGTGGTTGATCTGCCCGCAAATCTTTGCGGCTTTCTCGAGGGACGCAGCCGGTACGCGCGACTCGGGCTCATGATCCACGTAACATCGGCGTTCGTGCAGCCCGGTGTCTGCAACCGTCAGGTGCTCGAACTCAGCAACGTCTCGAGTCAGGCGCTGCGCATACACGCGGGGGTGCGAATCTGTCAGCTCGTGTTGATGCGCACCGACGGCGAAGCGGTCTACGCGGGCCGGTTTGCCGACCAGCACGAGGTCTGAAGCGTGCGGGCGGTCGTTCAGCGGGTAAGTAGTGCAAGTGTTCGCGTCGGTGATGAAGTGGTGGGTGCAATCGACGGCGGGTTGCTGGCGTTGGTGGGTGTTGGACACGACGATGGGCTGGGCGACGCCGACGAGTTGGCCAAGCGCATGGTGAATCTTCGCATCTTCGCCGACGACGAAGGCCGCATGAATCGATCGCTGCTTGACTGTGGTGCGAGTCTGTTGCTGGTTTCGCAATTCACCCTCTTTGGCGATGCGCGAAAAGGGCGCCGGCCGTTCTTTGGTTCGGCGGCTGCGCCCGAGCTCGCCGCGCCGCTCATCGAGCGCATCGTCTCCGCGGCTCGAGCGTTGGGTGTCGAGGTTGAATGCGGGAGGTTTCAGGCCCACATGGAAGTGAGCCTCGTCAACGACGGCCCCGTGACTCTCCTGCTCGACACGCAAAAGCTCTTCTGATCGGTCCAATATTTCTTTTTAATTCGGGCCTCAATTGAACCCCGCGAAGCTTGCCCTCGTCTTAGCAACGTGGAAGAATTCACAACGGGGGGTCGATTTACACTGTGTAAGTGCGTTAGCGCGCCCGCGAACTTGTCATTCGTCAAGTCCGCAAACGCAGTTTGGATCGGTTCAGTGCTCGCGCCACGGTGCGAGCGCAAATGAATTACAGCGTCATTAGTCGCTGTAGTCCGATGAATTGAATGAGAGGAGACGAAAGTCTATGAGCTACCGAATCGAGAATTGCGCGAAGACGAAGCGTTCTGTGGCAGTGCGTCGCTTGGCGATTGCATTGGTCGTAAGCACTTCGATTGCTCTGGCGCCTGCCGTGGCCCTGGCTGAGAACGACAATGCGGACATGGCAAAAGAGGCGGGGATCGGCGCGGGTACTGCGATCGCAAGCCTGATCTACGCGCCCATCAAGCTCACTTACGCACTAGGTGGCCTGGTGGTCGGTGGTCTCGCCTGGGCGTTTTCGGGTGGCGATGCGAACGTTGCGTCGATCATCTTGACGCCTTCGCTGCGCGGCGACTACGTCGTCACGCGGAGTCAACTCCAGGGCAAGCAAGAAATTGAGTTCTTTGGCCGCCAGCCCGCCTATCGCACCGACGACGACTGGGATGTCGTGCCGGACGCCGCAGACGTCGCATCGGCGCCGCCATCGCGCTGGTAGACGATTCGCTGGCAACAAGGCACTGAGTAGACAATCTGTATTGGGTAGAGTTTGCCCAACAGAGATCGCAATCGAGCGCGATCAGTGGCAGCAAGCCCCTGATCGTGCTCGTTGTCGTTTGGGGCTGCTGCTACGTTGACCGGCGCCTTGAACCTAGGATAATCGAGTGCCTCGAAGCTCAACCCTCACGACCCCGTACGCCGCGTCACCGATCTTGCCGCTCTTGGTAGCGCTCGCAAGTTGGCTGCTTTTACTGGCGCCAATTTCTTGTGTCGAGACGGAGCCGGCAGCAGCCCCGAGCCCTCCGGAAGTCGCTCCGGCATTCTCGCTTCCACAACTTGGAGCTGCACCCGGCGCACAGGTCGCGTTGGCGAGCCAATTGGGAAAAACCGTCATCATCGACTTTTGGGCCACCTGGTGTGTGCCCTGTGAGTTTCAGGTCCCCGAACTCAACGCCTTCTACGACGCGCACCGCGAGGATTCGGATGTTGCGTTATTCGGCGCCTCGGTCGACACCGAGGGCGAGGCCTTGGTAGCCGAGTGGGTCGGCGAGAAAGGCGTTCGCTATCCAATACTTCTTGGAGGCGATGCACTGGCCCGGGAGTTTGGTGCGGAGGGGTTTCCGACCCTCGTCGTGGTCGCTCCGGACGGGACGATCGATTCTCGTCACGTTGGATTGATCCAGCAAGAGGAGCTTGAAGAGATCCTCGCTCGCCTGCGCGCGGCGGGCTGATCGGCGTCTCGGCGCTCTCGGCCTGCTTCGGCGCCGGCCGCATTCGCCCGCAAGCTAAAGCAAGGCCCCCAGACGGTCGATTTGAGGTGGGGCGGTCGCCGAATGGGTTGGTCGCCCGACGCGAGTTTTGCGCGTTTCTCTCGTCGCTTCTTCTCCGTTCGCTTTCGCTCTCAATCTAGGGGTTTGGTTCTGACTGGCTCAGACAACACCGTGGTGCAGGTCCGTCGCTCATTTGAACGCGTCTTCGCGTCGGGTGAGACCATCTTTGAAGAAGGTGACGCGGGAGATGTGCTCTTTATCATCCAGTCCGGTGAGGTCGCTGTTTCGCGGCGTGCTCTAAACGGACGCCATCTGATCGCCAACCTCGGCCCCGGAGATTTTTTCGGTGAGATGTGCGTGATCATGAGCGAGCCGCGAACGGCACGTGCTGCCGCGACTCGTGAAACCCGGCTGCTCCAACTTGATGGCGAAACCCTCGAAGCGATGTGCATTGAGCGGCCCGAGATCGCGATTCGCATCATCAGCCGACTCACCGCTCGTCTGATCGACTCCGAGCGCCGTCTCGCTGTTCTCGGTGTCGATGACCTGCTACGTCCGATTGTCCGGGCTCTTCTGCGAAACGCCGAGGCGCCGGATGACCAAGGTGTGCGCTTCCCGGGTAGCTTGCGAGATCTCGCCAGCGAGTCCGGGCTGAGCATGCTCGAAGCCCATTACGGACTGCATCAATTGTTCGACCAGCGCCTGCTTCGCCTGGTCGATGATTGTCTGGTCGCCAAGGACGTGGACTCCCTCGCGTCGTGTCTGGATACGGGCAGCTGAGCCAAAGCCCAGCTCCGGCCCAAGCCCGCGGTTTGCCCCAACGCAAAGCCCTTTGATAGCGTGAACCCGCGCACTTCTTTGCGCATCCAATTTGCGGAGGTCGAGATCGCTTCGGCCACGAGACCCAATTGGAATTCGGGGGGCTATTTGCGACCAGAGGTAGCGGTGTGTGGGAAGTACGGGCCAAACGTGCGCGCGCGGGTCTGCACATATTTGCGCGCGCTGGTTTTGCTGGCCTTCTTTGCCGCGGTGTCGCCCGGGGTCTCGGTTGCGGCAGATGACTTTTCGGATGCCCCGGTTGAAATCACCGCCGATCATCTTGAATACGAGGCGAAGACCCAGCTCTTTACAGCAACCGGACACGTCCGCATTGTAAACGGTGCGCGCAGTATCGATGCCGACTGGGTGGTGATTGGACGCGAGTCTGAGCGCGGCATTGCGAACGGCGGCGTCGTGTATCGCGACGGTGGCGAAGAACTCTTCAGTGAGTTCTTGCAGTTTGACGTGCAGAGCTTGCAAGGGTTGATCTACCAAGCCGAGCTCGACACCGGCAACGGTGGCTATCGCGTCGAGGCCGATCAACTTATCCGCACCGGCAAGAAAACCTACACCGTGCGCGCCGGCAGGTTTACGACCTGTCGCTGCGAGGACGGGGAAACCGAGCCCTGGGTGATCGACGCCGGCGAAGCCAACGTTCGACTGGGCGGCTACGCAACGGCGCAGAACACGACGATCGAGGTGCTTGGCGTGCCAGTCGTGTGGCTTCCGTGGGTCATCTTCCCGGTGAAGACCGAGCGCGAAACGGGTGTCTTGTTCCCCGAGTTCGGCTTTCGCAGTGATGCAGGGTTCGAGACAGGCTTGCCGCTATTTTGGGCAGCACGCAAGAATCTCAACGTCACCGCGACTCCGGTCTACATGACCGAACGAGGCTACAAGCAGAACATCGAGCTCGAATACCTGCTGGGCAAAAGGTCGAAAGGCAAGATTTTCGGCGCCTACGGACGCGATCAAGCGCGCGCGGATTCACCGACCCGGGGTGCTGGCGGCGATGAGAACCGCGTCAATCGGTGGACCTTGCTCGCAAAGCACGAGCAGTGGCTGCCCGGTGGCTGGCAGGCCAAAGCGGACATTCGCTTAATGTCGGACAACAACTATGCGGATGACTACGTCGAGCTCACGAAGTTTCGACACGATCTCTTCTTGGACTCGACCGCATTTGTGTTTCGCCACTTTGGCGACGACGGTCGTCTCGGCATCGTCGGCTCTGCGATCCATACCAACGACATCCAGGCGCTAGACAGCCGCGACCGAGACTCCTTCATACACCATCAGCTGCCGAGCTTGCGAGCCGAGGTGCTCTCGGGCCGCTCAACGTATGTCGACGGACTCGTTACGCGATTTGAATTTGACTATTCGAACTTCTACGCCGACCAGTTGCCCCAGGATAAATTCAACGGCGACGATGTGAATTTGCGCGGCAAAGATTTGTTTCTCGATATCGGCGTCGATGCGCTTCCGTTTCGCTTCGACGACGCCGCTCAGACGGATCCAACTTCGGGCTTCGACGATCCGTCGGGTGAGGACAACCGCATCTTCAACGAAGGCGAGCCCCTGGCGGATCGCGGCCATCGCTTCGTCTTTCATCCCCGGGTCTCGTACCCCCTGCGTCTGTGGGATCGTTTCGAGTTGGTGCCGGAGGTGGGGTATCGCGAGATTCTCTATACAACCCGCGCACAAAACTTTGCCGAGCAAGGGCACGTGACCGCGCAGGTTGACTTGCGAACCCGGCTCGTCGGGTTCCCGGGCGGCGTCTCGCGCACCCATGTAATCGAGCCCTTCATCCGCTGGGCCATGGTGGGCAACGCTTCGAGTTCTGGGGCCCCACTGTTCGTTCCCGCAACAGCCTATCCGCAGCATCGCCTGCGCCAGGGGGAGTTTGACAATCTACTCGCCGACCCATCAGACCGTGTGAACAGTCGCCAGACTGTCGCAGTGGGGGTCGAGAACCGCCTGTACAAAGGGGGCAAGCTCGTTGGAAGTCTCAACGTATCGCTAGACCGTCACTTGGTCGGTAAGGGGACGAAGTACAGCGTGAACCAGAGGGATGATGATTTCAGTCGCTTTGTGGTGCGCGGCGAAAGCCATCGTTTGTATCGCACCACGAGCGCCTTCAACCTCACCCTGGATCCCAAGGATGCAAAGGTCGAGGAGGGGCTTTTCTTCGCTGCAATTGCTCCGTGGTCGTGGGTTTCGCTACGGGCGAGCTACCGGTACCGAGCGCCAGTTGCGGCGCGGACCGCGCGTTTTTTTACCCAGATCAACGACAGCCCATGGGATGAGAAGACCAAGGCACTTAGCCAAGTACGCCCTGGCGCGACGCTTCAGCTCTGGCAAAACCTCAAGCTCAGATACACCGCCAGCTACGATTTGGAAGAGGACAGGCTCTTGAGGCAGCAGGGCACGGTCGAGTACCGATCGAAGTGCAATTGCTGGGCCCTGGGCCTCGACATCCAAAAGCAGAGAAGCGGCGAGATTCGCTACCAGTTGCGATACAGCCTGCTCGGCGGTGGCGACGACAGCCTGCGCACCAACGCCTTTGCCAACACGGGTGCTCTTTCAGAGGACTGAGGGACGGCGTTCGGACGACGCAACTGCGGCGTACGAATTGTTGAGCCTGAGCGGTTTTAGAGATGGTGTTTTCCCAGCGGCTGCTTTGTGCTTAAATGCAAGATTCATAAACAGTTTTTGCCTGCCGTGACACCGGAGATTTAGCTTCGGGGCCCGAGCCGGACGTCAGAGAGGCCGGGGTGATCCGCCCGTCGCTAGAAGAATTTGAGTCGCTTGCCACGCGCGGGAATCTTGTCCCCGTGGTTCGCGAAATTCTGGCCGATCTCGACACGCCGCTTTCGCTGTTCCGTCGGCTCGATGACGGCCGCACGAGTTTTTTGCTCGAGTCGGTCGAAGGCGGTGAAAAGTGGGCGCGCTACTCGTTCATCGGCACCGGCGCACGCGCTGCGTTTCGAGCCGAAGGCGGCGAAGTGCACTGGACCGAAGATGGGCACACCGAGTCGTCGCCGCTTGCTGGTGACCCACTGGAGGTTTTGCGCGGCAAGCTCGCCGAACTCAATCAAGTGACTCCTGATGGTATCGATCTGCCGCGCTTCATCGGCGGCGCTGTCGGCATGGTGGGCTACGACTGGGTTCGCTTTGTCGAGCACTTGCCCAATCCAAACCCAGCGCGGCAAGACACGCCGGTCGTCTCGTTTGTTTTTCCCGAAACCGTGGTGGTCTACGACAACGTCAAACACACGGCGTTGGTTGTGCGACACGTCCACCTCAAAGACGGAGACGACCCGAAGAAGCGTTACGCCGAGTGCTCCAAGGCGATTGACGCAACGGTGAAAACCCTGCGCGCTCCGCTTGACCAGACGGTGGAACCTCGCGGCGTGCAAGAGCCGATGAACGTCGAACGCAACATGAGCGAGGCCGAATTTCACACCATCGTCGAGCGCGCCAAGGAATACATTCTGGCGGGCGACATTTTTCAGGTCGTGCTCTCGCAGACATTTGAAATGCCTTTGCAAGTCGAGGCCTTTGAAATTTACCGCCAACTTCGTCTCATCAACCCGAGCCCATATCTCTTCTTCGTAAGGCAAGAGGGCATGGTCTTGGTTGGCTCGTCGCCGGAGATCCTGGTTCGCCTCGAAGGCGAGCGCATCGACGTGCGCCCGATCGCCGGCACGCGACGGCGCGGCCGCGATGAAGCCCACGATCTCGAGATGGAAGCCGAGCTTCGAAGTGACCCGAAAGAGATCGCCGAGCATGTCATGCTTGTCGACCTAGGGCGCAACGACGCGGGGCGCGTTGCCGAGATCGGCAGCGTTGAAGTGGATCAGTTTGCGATCATCGAGCGCTACAGCCACGTCATGCACATCGTCTCCAACGTAAAGGGCGTCCTGCGAAAGGGGCTCGATTGGCTCGACGTGCTGCGGGCGACATTCCCGGCTGGCACCCTCAGCGGCGCACCCAAGGTTCGGGCGATGGAGATCATCGACGAGCTTGAGAACGTCGGGCGCGGCCCATATGGCGGGTGCGTTGGGTATATCGACTACTCGGGCAACATGGATATGGCGATCACCATTCGCACCCTCGTCGTGAAAGACGGACGCATTACATTGCAAGCGGGTGCTGGAGTCGTGGCCGATTCCGTTCCTGCACTTGAGTTTAAAGAGTGCGCAAACAAAGCCCAGGCGTTGATCGCCGCAATTGATCTTTCAAGGGAGGGGTGCGATTGACGTGTCCCTGTTGGGCACGGCTTCGGACAGATAACGATGCGCATCCTGATCATCGATAACTACGATTCGTTCACCTACAACCTGGTGCAATACCTGGGCGAACTGGGTGCCGAGCTCGACGTGCAGCGAAACGACAAGTCCACGGTCGAGGAGTTGCTCGCAACGCGACCCGACGGACTGGTTATCTCGCCTGGCCCCGGAGAGCCCAACGCTGCCGGTGTCTCCATTGAGGCGGTAAAGGAATTTGCTGCCGCGGGGATCCCCGTATTGGGCGTCTGTCTTGGACACCAAAGTATTGGTGAGGCCTATGGCGGCAAGATCGTTCGCGCGCGCAGCATTATGCACGGCAAGACGAGCGAGATCGATCATGACGACAGGGGCGTCTTTGCGGGCTTGCCCCAACCGTTTGAAGCCACTCGGTATCACTCGCTGGTTATCGAGGAAGCGAGCATGCCCGAATCCCTCGAAATTACTGCGCGCACCCAAGACGGCGAAATTATGGGGGTGCGACACAAAGAACTCCCAGTTGAAGGCGTGCAGTT
>JBLHOB010000055.1:0-9936 GCA_047619425.1 Myxococcota bacterium | reverse complement strand
GTTTCGGTTTGCCCGTAGCCTTGCTTCAGCACCACACCAAAGTCTGCGAATGCGCGGATTGTCCCGGGCGCGACTGCAGCGCCCGCGCCGAACGCAAAGCGCAGGCTGCTCAAGTCGAAGCGTTCACTTGCCGCGGCACGCAGGCACTCGAGCATGCGTTCGTAGTGGGTTGGGACGCCGCCCATATACGTGATGGCGTTCTCGCCGATTGCGGCAAGTGCTTGCTCGGCACTGAACTTGTCGTGCAGGACAACGCATCCGCCCGCGTGAAAGATTGGCAGTGAGAGGATGTGCAGGCCCAGGGAATGAAACAGTGGCGCAACGACGAGGCAGTGATCATCGGGGTTCAAGCCAAAGCACAACTCGGCGTTTAGGCTGTTGAAGAGAGCTTTGCGGTTTGGGAGCAGGGCGCCTTTGGGTCGCCCGGTCGTCCCCGACGAGTACATCAACATCCCCGGGTCGTCGGCGCGCACTGCCACGATGTCGGCGAATGGCGAGCTCTCGTTGAGCGCGGCAAGCCAGTCCGCGATTTGCTTGGGCACGTAAAGCACTTCCGCCCCCTGTGGCTTGAGTGCTTCTCGAACCCGGTCGCACGACGCTTCATCGACCAAGACCAGTGCCGGCTCCGCGTCGTTGAGAATGAACTGCAGTTCTTTGAGTGCGAGTCGCGTGTTGACCGGGAGGGGGATCGCGCCGATCTGTGCGCCAGCGAAAATTGCGGCGAGGTAGGCGGGGTGGTTATCAATCACGATGGCGATCCGGTCTCCCGCGCGGACTCCCAGCTCTAGAAACCGCTGTGCCAGGCGAGAAGTCTGATTCTGAAACTCGCTGTAGCTCGTCGAGGTGCCCTCGAACACCAGCGCCGGGCGATCTCCGCGTGTACGGGCCCAGTGGGCAATCCACTCGCGGGGGTTGTGGGCCGTCTCACTTCGAGCGGGGTCCGGAAGTGGGAGTTTCGAGTCGCGGGCTTTGGTCACCGCGGGAGGAATAACGGCCTAGCCCTTGAATCGCCAGTGGAGGCGGCTGCGGTCGAGCTAGCATGGGCGAATGGACCCCGTCACTCAGGCAGTACGTGTCGCGCTCGAGCGCTTTGGGCTCTCGCAACGGCGCCTGTTGGTCGCCGTATCGGGAGGGCTTGATTCGACGGTTCTACTCCATTGCGTTACCGCCTTGGCCGCCGAGATGCAGCTCGAGGTGATGGTGGGGCACGTCAATCACGGTCTGCGCGGTGAAGAGTCCGACGGCGACCAGGCCGCAGTCGAGTCTCTGGCAAAAGGCCTGGGTGTCGCGTGCCGAGTCGCACGTGTTGATGTGGGGCACGCGCGCGTCGGTCACTCGAGTCGCACAAGGCCTACACCACAGGAGGCCGCCCGAAACGTGCGACACGAGGCGTTAACCGCCATGGCGCGTGAGGCCGGCTTTCACCACATCGCTACCGCGCACCATCTGGACGATCAGGCGGAGACCGTGCTCTTGCGCGTGATTCGAGGTGCCAGTGTGGACGGTCTTCGCGGCATCACTCCGAGCGATGAGCAAGGTCTCTTTGTCAGGCCGGTGCTGAAAGCGACTCGCGCCGAGCTCGCCGAATACGCGCTCGACAACCGCCTCACCTGGCGCGAGGACAGCTCAAATGCGAGTGATCGCTACACGCGCAACTGGTTGCGGCACCAGGTCATCCCGGGTCTAGAAAAGAATATTAATCCGCGCCTGAACCGGGCACTTGGCCGGGTCGCGGAAGCCCATGAACGCGACGCGACTTGGATCGCCGGCTTGGTCGACGATGCGTATGAGGCGAGAGTTTCGGTCAGACCAGACGGCGGGTTCGACATTGCGAAGCGGGGTTGGTCGGCAGTCCCCGAAGCTCTGGCCCTGCGCCTCGTGGCTCGATTGCTCTCGGAAGTCGGGTCGGGACGCGACCTCAGCATGGCTCATCTCGAGCGCGCTCTGGCGTTTCTCTGTGAGGGCCCGGGTGCCCATGGCGGTCGCGAGATCGAACTCCCCGGTGGTGTGCGTCTCCGCCGCGAGAAGACAGCTTTTCACATCTATCGTAAATAGCTCGAAATAGGGAAATGCGGCATTTCTCATGCTACCGTCGCAACTTGCGTTTGAAACCGGTTACTTGGGGCCAAGAACGCAAGAGAAATGCGTCCTGTCCGAGATGGCGTTTAGGCGGACGGAAAGATGCGACATTAAGTAGGCAGCATCGATGCGCGACATAGGACGCAAGACAACGCCCGGCGCCCACGGGTGATGTCGAGCGAAGTCGCGAAAAGTCGATCGAATTGAATCGAACCAAATAGACGGCCAGCGACGCGGGTCGTAGTGTTGGAAAGGAGAACATCAGGGTCTAAGTCACTCGAAGTCTGCCAATACCCCGAATTCACTGGAATTCGAACCCAGCGAGTCTCCTCGGCGTCTATTTGTCTGCGCCCATGAATTACATGCAGGATGATCAAGGATGATCAAGGGTGGTTAAAGGTGGGCGCGATTTGGGCCGATTGCATTCAGTAGGCCGCGAGTTTACGGGTTGAATGTCAGGTCAAATCGAACGGTGAGTTGCCCAAGTCATTTGCGTGCTTATTCAATAGCCAACGCGTTAGGGGGAAGGCGTATTTTGCGGCTTCGCGAAGGCAGGTTGAACACATCAATTTCAATAGTTCATCAGCAGGCCGTCAGGGGATCTTGTGAACCAGCAATTCTATAAAAATATGGCGCTTTGGGTGGTGATTTTGGTTGTCATCCTGCTTCTCGTCACGATGCTCAACCAGGATGCGGCGGCACCGCCGGAGGTCGCGTATAGCGAGTTCCTGACGAACGTCGAAGACTCAAGCATTGAAAGCGTGATGATCGAAGAAGGCGCGATCAAGGGCAAGTTGAACGACGGTACGGAGTTCACGACCTATGCCCCGGTGATCACCCAGGAATTGATCACCTTGTTGCGCGAACACGACATCAAATTCGAAGCGCAGCCCAAGGACGAGGGCAGTTTCTGGCGCCAGATTCTGATCATGTGGTTCCCGCTTCTGTTGTTTATTGGCCTGTGGATCTTCTTCATCCGACAGATGCAGTCGGGCGGCGGCAAGGCGATGAGCTTTGGCAAGAGCAAGGCCCGGATGCTGACCGAAAACGAAACCCGCGTGACGTTTGCCGACGTTGCGGGTATCGAGGAATCGAAGATCGAGCTCCAAGAGATCATTGCTTTCTTGAAAGAGCCGAAGAAATTCACTCGACTCGGTGGCCGGATTCCGAAGGGCGTGCTGTTGGTTGGCCCACCCGGTACGGGGAAGACGTTGCTCGCCCGCGCGGTTGCCGGTGAAGCGTCGGTCCCATTTTTCTCCATTTCAGGTTCTGACTTTGTCGAGATGTTTGTGGGCGTGGGTGCCTCTCGCGTGCGCGACTTGTTCTTGCAGGGCAAGAAACACGCGCCGTGCATCATCTTCATCGATGAGATTGACGCCGTGGGTCGACACCGCGGTGCGGGCCTCGGCGGTGGACACGATGAACGGGAGCAGACCCTCAACCAATTGCTCGTCGAGATGGACGGCTTTGAGAGCAACGAGGGTGTCATCCTTATTGCGGCGACGAACCGTCCCGATGTGCTCGACCCCGCCTTGCTGCGTCCCGGTCGTTTCGACCGCCGTGTCGTTGTCGGAGCGCCGGATCTTCGTGGGCGCTTTGAGATCCTCAAGATTCACACTCGCCGCGTTCCGCTCAGTGATGACGTGGATCTCGAGATTCAGGCACGAGGCACGCCGGGCATGGTGGGCGCAGACCTGCAGAATCTTGTGAATGAGGCCGCGTTGCTTGCTGCGCGGCGGGACGCCCAGCGCGTTTCGCACATTGACTTTGAAAATGCCAAAGACAAGGTGATCCTCGGTACTGAGCGACGCGACATGATCATGAGTGACGAGGACAGGCGTATCACCGCTTATCACGAAGGGGGGCATGCGTTGATCTGCATGTTGACTCCTGAGGATTCCGATCCGGTTCACAAGGTGACGATTATTCCTCGTGGCTCGGCACTTGGCGTCACGTGGACTCATCCCACCGAAGATCGTTTCAATATGACTAAGACCCAGATCCACGCGCGCATTCGTCATGCGATGGGTGGACGCGCGGCGGAAGAGTTGATCTTCGGGCACTTCTCCACCGGTGCATCGAGCGATCTCGATACGGCGACAAATCTCGGTCGACGGATGATCTGTCAGTACGGAATGAGCGACACGCTGGGGCCGGTGACGTACGGCGAGAGCGGCGGGGATGTCTTCCTCGGGCGCGACATGATGTCACGCAAGGACTACAGCGAGAAGAAGGCCGAGGAAATCGACGCCGAGGTGACTGAGCTGTTGAAGGGCAAGTACAACGAGGCCATGCAGCTCTTGGTCGACAATCGCGATGTGCTCGATCGCATCGCGCTGGCGCTGCTCGAGCGCGAAACCCTCGCAACCAGCGATCTCGACTTGATCTTGAGAGACCAAGAACTTCCGCCGATGGAAAAGGTAATTCACGAGCATCCGGCAAATGACAAGGACGCGGGCGCGACGCCCGAGTCTGAGTCTCAAGGCGGCTTTTCGGGGGGCGTACCCGACCCCGAGCCAATGCCGAGCTAGTGAACAGTTCCGGACGGGGCCGCGTTGCGCGGCCCATGTCCGGTGTTCAATCAGGTCTGTCTACACGTAGGCGACAATGCGAGACGATGTGAGACACTGCTTGCAGTGACGAGGGACCGCACGTGATCGAGTATCTCTGGGAATACTTGACGGACTCGTGGGCGCAATTCGCCCTCGACTTCGATCCCTTTCGAGATTCAATCGACATCATGTTGGTCACGGCAGGAGTCTATTGGCTCTTGTTGTTGATTCGCGGTACTCGCGCCGTCCAGATCCTGGTTGGCTTGATCGTCTTGATGGCAGCGAGCCTGGCGTCGAAGAGCCTTGAGCTTGTTGCCGTCGGTATCGTGCTCGATAACTTCTTGAACAACGCACCGTTGATCATGGTGGTGTTGTTCCAGCACGACATTCGTCGAGCGCTTGCACGGGTGGGACGCGGCTTCTTCCCGGCGGTTTCTGCGCAGAAAGAATCGCAGATTGTTGAAGAGGTAGTGCGCGCAGCCCAGATCCTCGGTCGGCGCAAAGTGGGCGCGTTGATGGTGCTCGAACGCGAGACGGCGCTGAGTGATCAGGTTGAGATCGGCACTCGCATTGACTCTGCCGTGACGAAAGACTTGCTGGAATCGATCTTCGCACCGAGTTCGCCATTGCACGACGGTGCAGCGTTGATCATCGATGGTCGCATCGCAGCTGTCGGATGCATTCTGCCCCTGACCCTCAAGGCCGACTTGCCCGAAGGGGTAGGCACGCGGCACCGAGCTGCAGTTGGGATAACGGAAGAAACGGATGCGGTTGTGATTGTCGTTTCCGAGGAGACCGGCACAATTTCCATTGTGATGGCTGGCGAGATGCTGCGCGGACTCGACGCGCCCCATTTGCGTGTCGCTCTGCGCGAAATCCTGGGCAACGAGCGTCGCGAGCTTCCGACGAGCGAAGAAATTGCACGCCCCCTCGAGGTGGCTGAAACCGGTGAGATCTCCATCGAGTCGAGTAACAAAAAACGCTGAGTAGACGCTCAATTCAATTGCCTATCAATCAAATCAGTCGCTCCATCGCCCTCTGCAAGCACGGTGCAACCGCAGACAGCGGGCACACCGCGTAGCAGAACGAGAATACGAGAAGAGGTCAGCCGCAGGTCATGTCACGTCGCTTTGCAAATCTTCGCCCAGGTGCACTGCTGCTCGCGTTGACGATCGCGATCATTCTCTGGGCGCTCGCCCATGGAGCTTCGTCGATCGAGCGCGCGCACGATGTGCCAATTGAACTTGAGGGGATGAGCGATGACCTCGTCGTAACCGAGCAGACGCCGATGCACATCAATGTGCGAATCATGGGCAGTCAAGCGGCGCTGCGAAACGTCGACACGGTCAAGCTTCGGTATCCAATCGACGTGGCCGGTAGCAAGCCGGGGGACGCAGACTTTGAGGTCGACGTTTCCAACTTTTCGTTGCCTCGTGGTGCGCGCATCGTGAGTCGCTCTCCTTCGCGCATCTTTATCCATTTCGAGCCGCGTGGCCGCAAGGCAGTTGGAATTCGAGTCGACACGCTGGGTGAGTTGCCGGAGGGCTATGTGCTGGAGCGCGTGGAAGTGCTTCCGAGTCATGTTTGGTTGACGGGCGCACGCGGACACGTGTTGCGTTTGCGCGAAGTGGTCACCGAGCCCATTGATTTGAGCGGCCTCAACGCCAAAGTAGAGCGCGAGGTGAGTCTCCTGCTCGGCGCCGGGACCGTGCGGATGGAAAAACAGGAGTCGGTGAAAGTCGTGTTGCATATCGCGCCTGAGCCCATCGAAGAAGAGGACACGGCGCTCGACGTTGATGTCTTGGAAGAGTCATGACTAAACCGAGTACGAAGTTGTTCGGCACCGATGGCGTGCGCGGCGAAGCCAACGTTTACCCGATGACCGCCGAGATGGCCTTGGCCCTCGGCCAGGCGATTGCATTTGTTTTTCGAGGCCAGGGGGGCAGCACCTCTCACCGGATCTTGATCGGCAAGGACACGCGTTTGTCTGGCTATATGTTTGAGGACGCATTGGCTGCGGGCATCACGTCGATGGGCGTCGACGTTATCCAGGTCGGTCCGATGCCAACGCCAGCGCTTTCGTTTCTCACTACCGACATGCGTTGCGACGCGGGTGTGATGATTTCAGCCAGCCATAATCAGTATCGCGACAACGGCATCAAGTTCTTCGGCCAGGACGGTTTCAAGCTGGCCGATGCGATCGAAGAGCGGATCGAAGGCTTGGTGGGTTCGGACGAGCTGCGTGCAGGACTCGCAAGTTCGGACAAACTCGGTGCTGCACGGCGAATCGATGACGCCGCGGCACGTTATGTGGTGAACCTCAAAAACTCGTTCCCTCTCGATTGTTCGCTGAATGACTTCAAGATCGTCCTCGACTGCGCCAACGGCGCCGCCTACAAGGTGGGGCCACTTGTGCTGTGGGAGCTGGGTGCCGAGGTGCACAGCATTGGGGTCGAGCCCAACGGTCGCAATATCAATGACGGCTGCGGGTCACTCTTTCCCGAAAAGTTGGCTGAGCGTGTCAAGGAAACCGGCGCCGACATCGGTGTTGCTCTCGATGGAGACGCGGACCGCTTGGTGCTTGTAGACGAACGTGGCGAAGTTCTCGACGGTGACATGTTGTTGTCGCTTTGTGCGCGCGACATGAGTAGCCGCGGGATGCTGCGCGGCAAAGGAGTTGTCGCGACGGTGATGAGCAACCTCGGCCTCGAGAAGAACCTCGAAGAACAAGGGCTTCATCTTCGACGCACTCAGGTTGGCGACCGACACGTTGTCGAAGCGATGCGCGAGCACGGTTACAACCTCGGTGGCGAGCAGTCTGGGCATTTGATCTTTCTCGACCAGGCCAGCACGGGTGACGGATTGAAGTCGGCACTGCAAGTATTGAGCGTCATGGCACGTACCGGAAAGCCGCTGTCCGAGTTGACGAAAGACTTCAAGCGCTTTCCCCAAGCCTTGCTCGGCATTCAAGTAGACCAGAAGAAGCCCATTGATACCTTGCCTACCGTCCAAGAGGCGATTCGGAAAGTAGAGGCCGAACTCGGGGATTGTGGCCGCGTGTTGATTCGTTACTCGGGTACCGAGTCGCTCGTTCGCATCATGGTCGAAGGCGAAGACGAAGAGAGCGTGAAGTCGATGGCGCAACACCTTGCCGACGTGATGGCGAAGGCGCTTGCAGCCTAAAGTGTATTTGCGCGCGTCACGTTCTTTGAACGCGCCCATTTCGATCTCGAAGAATCCCTGTAAGTAAGCGGAGCACACATGAGTACAAGTCAGCTGTGGCCGGTTGCGAGTGCTGAGGAGATGCGCGCGCTCGATCGTTTCACCATTGAAGAGATCGGGTGTCCGGGCGACGTCTTGATGGAAAGTGCCGGTCGCGCGGTTGCGGAGCGAGTCCTCGCAAAATGCCACGCGGCTAAACGTCCCAGCACCCGTGTGATTGTCGTTTGTGGTGCCGGCAATAACGGCGGCGATGGATTTGTGGTGGCTCGCCATCTTCATCAGGCCGGGATTGATGTTGTTGCGGTGTTGCTCAGCGCCGTAGACGATCTGAGCGAAGACGCTGCGCGTAACTATCATCGCATCGCAAAACTCAAGGTTGCGACGACCGAGGAATTGGACGTCATTGCAGATGGCACGATCGTGGTGGATGCGATGTTTGGCACGGGACTCAGTCGTGATATCGACGGTGCGGCGGCGAAGGCCGTGATCGAAGTGAATCGCGCCGGTGCGAACGGCGCGCATGTGATTGCGGTGGACCTTCCTTCGGGCCTCTGCGCCGACACCGGCCAGGTCTTGGGGTGTGCGGTGCGGGCAAACGAAACCGTTGCCATCGGTCTACCGAAAACGGGTTTGTGTCTTGAGCCGGGCCGCGAACATGCCGGCGTAATCTCGATCGCGCGAATCGGCATTGTTGACGAGACCCCGGATACCAAGCCGAAGGGGTTTGTCTGGACGCGCGAGGGCGCCGCAGCCGCGCTGCCCGCGAGGCCGGCCAGCGGGCACAAGGGTACTTTTGGGCATGTCTTACTCGTAGCGGGCGCTCGCGGAAAAACCGGTGCCGCGCACCTTGCGGCGATGGGCGCGACACGAGCCGGGGCAGGCTTGGTCACCGTCGCGTGTCCCGCCGGCGTTTCCGAGATCCTCGAAATCAAAACCACCGAGGCGATGACCGTGGCCGTCGCCGACACCGAGGACAATAGTTTCGCGAGTGGATCCATCTCGCAGTTGCTTGCGCTGGCAAACGAACGTGACGTCGTGGCGGTTGGGCCCGGCGTTGGTCTTCACGACGAGACCATCAATTTGACCCACGAACTTGCACGTCGAGTGGAGAAGCCGTTAGTGATCGACGCCGACGGCTTGAACGCTTTTTCGTCCGATGCCGGTGAGGCCTCGATTCTCAAAGCACGTGCTCATCCGACAGTATTGACGCCGCATCCGGGCGAAGCCGCACGCTTGCTGGGGACGGCGACCCATGCGATCAATCGCGACCGCGTGGGCGCTGCGAGAAGTCTGGCGCGCACAACCGGCAGCGTCGTGATCTTGAAAGGGGCCGGCACGGTGATTGCCGCACCCGAGGGCTACTACGCAATCAATCCCACCGGTGGCCCCGCACTGGCGGCAGGCGGTAGCGGTGACGTTTTGACGGGCCTGGTGGCGGCGTTCATTGCCCAGGGGCTCAACGTGTTCAACGCATCCGTACTTGGCGCTTGGCTCCACGGTGCAGCCGGCGATGTTGCTAGCCAGCGTCGTGGTACGAGTGGCTTGCTAGCCAGTGAGATCGCCGACGAAGTGCCCGGAATTTGCGCCGACTTGCGGAGACAATTCGATCCCTCGGACATCGGGGCCGACAGCGAAATGGAGGCACGTCGTGACGAACGAGGACTCTCGTTTTTGCGTCCATTCCCGGGCGCCTGAAGAAACGCTCGCAGCCGCACAGGTACTGGCCCCCTTGCTGCCAAAGGGTGGCTTGGTGTTGAACTTGACGGGAGATCTCGGCGCAGGCAAAACACACTTCGTGAAGGGCCTAGCGGCCGGTCTCGGTCTCGACGAGCGCATCGTCACGAGTCCAACATTCGCTCTCGTAAATGAATACGAGGGGGAGGGCCAAACCCGCCTCGTCCACATGGATTTTTACCGACTCGAAAGTGAGAGGGCCCTCGAAGAGGTTGGCTTTCTCGACCTGCTGGCGCTCGAAACGGTGCTCGCGGTCGAGTGGGGGAACCGGTTCCCTGCCTCGCTGCCCAAGGACCGCCTGGACGTGTATATCGAGCGTCTTGTCGCGCCTGGCCCCGGCGCGCAGGAT
>JBLHOB010000054.1:0-10046 GCA_047619425.1 Myxococcota bacterium | reverse complement strand
ACATGGCGTGGTCCAGTTCGCACTTCCAACCCTGCAACAGTCCTTTGTTCAGTTGCTTTGCAACTGTGTTCCTCGAAAGAGCACATCGCAATCGGTAAACCTGGGACGCGCCACCGGGTCTTTGGGGATGGGGTCGATGCTTCTCCGCTCGATGTCGGGTGCGATAGGAGTTGAGTACCGGCAGCGCCCGAGAGTTTTTAAATACGCGCAACGTGACAGCGAGCTACCGCGCGCTTGCGCGACGAACAAGAAACGAATGATCTTCGGTCGTCCCCGCGAAGGGATCTAGGAGCCACATGAGCGTATCGGAAACGCAAGATCCGACAGAGCCAGAAGCCGCGGAAGACGTGATTGCCGTCGCTTCGGCGGCCCAGATTGCGCCGGTGGGCTATGGGGTGAAGCTTCCCGTTTTCGAGGGGCCGCTCGATCTCCTGCTCCATCTCATCCGTCAAAATGAGGTGGACATCACCGACATTCCGATCGCGCAGATCGCAGCCCAATATCTTCAGTACCTCGAGGTGATGCAGACCCTCGATCTCGACGTGGCTGCCGAATACCTCGTTATGTCCGCGACCCTTGCCCACATCAAGTCTCGCATGTTGTTGCCGCCAAGCGAAGAAGAGGGCGTAGAAGACGAGTTCGATCCGCGGGCAGAATTGGTCGCGCGTCTCCTCGAATACCAACGCTACAAGGAAGTTGCCGATGCACTGAGCAAGCGCCGCTGGTTGGGTCGCGACGTCTACGACGCTCACGGTGCTGGGATCGAAAAGGTGCCGGACGCAGAGCGTGAGATTGAAGTCGGGTTATTCGAGTTACTCGAAGCCTTCCGGCTATTGCTCAATTCCGATAAAGAAGAAGAAGGCGAAATCACCAACATCCACGTGGTGGAAACGGAGGAAATCACCGTCCGCGATCAAATGATGTTCGTGATGAAGACGATCTCCAGCCATGAATCCATCGACTTCCTGCAACTGTTTCCGACCGACGGCACGTCGATGCCATCGCGCACCATCGTTATTGCAACATTCCTCGCCATTTTGGAGTTGACGCGCCTCGAGGCGCTTGCGATCTACCAGGCAGTTAACGACTACGGATCGCCCGAAGGCGGAATTCGCCTGCGCCCAACCCTCGGAGTCAACGAGATTTCGTGGGACGATAGAATCACCGAACTCATGTGAGGCCTCCACCATGGAAAAGTCCGAACAGTTAAAAGTCGTCGAAGCCCTGGTGCTCGCGTCGCCCGAGCCACTCAGTGCCTCGCGCATCGCGCAGATCACGCCAGAGTGCACCCCTGCGCTCGCAAAGGACTTGGTCGCCGAACTCAACGAGCAATACGTAAAGGCCGAGCGCGCTTTTGAAATTTGGGAGATCGCAGGTGGCTACCAGGTGCGAACCCGCGCCGAGTTTTCGGGCTATCTGCAGAAGTTGCAAAAGCAGCGGCCACTGCGCTTGTCGAGCGCTGCGCTCGAAACGCTGTCGATTGTCGCGTACAAGCAACCGGCGACCCGAGCCGAGATTGAAAACGTGCGCGGTGTCGATGCGGGCCCGGTCATGAAGAGCTTGCTCGAACGTGGCCTGGTGAAGATCACGGGGCAAAAAGAAGTGCCTGGACGCCCCATGTTGTATGGCACCACACGTCGCTTTCTCGAGGTGTTTGGTCTCGACTCCCTGAAGCAATTGCCGGCGCTGCGCGAGCTCGAAGATCTCGCTCGAGAGCACGGCTTGCAGAACCCCGATTCAACCGAAACCACGGAACCCGAGGCGTCCGAAGCCGTCGATGATGCCGAACTTGTCGAAGCCGCCGAGGCAGCAAGTGAAAATCTTGCAGATGAACTTGTCGATGAAGCGGAAGAAGCGGAAGTTGATGGCACGCAAGTCGAGGATCACGAGGCAGCCGAACCTGAGATCATGGTTCGCGGCGAAGTTGTAGAGCTCGATGCCGATGATTCTTTGAACGACAGTGCGAATGACAGTGTTCACGAAGACAGTGAGGGCGGTACCTTGGACGAAGACACCGCGGCAGTTGATGAAACGGCCGAGAGTGACGAGAGCTTTGCAGAGACTTCTGATGAGTCCTTCGTCGATGAAGCTGACGCAGGCGATGAGGCTGACGCCGATGATTCGCCTGAGACCGACGATGCTGCCGGCGTGGACGACGGTTCAGTTGATGGTTTTGACGAAGAGGAGTCGGCCGAAGTCACGGACGATTCGGACGAAGCGCTAGACCGAACCACGGGCGAATAGACATGGCCGCACGTCGTAGCGACACCGATCGAAGTTCCCGCACGCCGGTACATCGCCGTCGGGCAAAGAAGGCTCCGGCCACAAAGCCGGCAGGCCGCAAGGCCGAGGGCGAGGAGCCTAAGGACGACGCGGCTCCGGCGTGGGTCGATGATGCTCCGCCGGCTCGCGTGCGCTTGCAAAAGCTGCTCGCGTCGGCGGGCTTTGGCTCGCGTCGGGCGTGTGAAGACCTGATTGATCAAGGGCGAGTAACGATCAACGGCGAAACTGCGAAGCTCGGCGACTCGGCGACGTTGGGCCAGGACGACGTGCGCTATGACGGCGAGAAGTTGGTCGGCGACAAGCCCGTTTATTGGATGGTCAATAAGCCCGAAGGCGTAATCACCTCGGTGCGCGACCCCGATGGTCGTCCCACGATCTTGAGCCTGATGCCCAAGAAGAGTCCGCGAATGTTTCCGGTGGGTCGTCTCGACCTCGGCACTTCGGGGCTTGTCTTGCTCACCAATGACGGAGACATGACCCAGCGCTTGCTTCACCCCTCCCTTGGTAACGAGCGCGAGTATCGCGTAACCGTGAAGGGGTGTGTTCCCGAGAAAGCATTTTTGCGACTGCGCAACGGGATCGCCCTCGAGGATGGCAAGACGGGTAAGACCGAAGTGACCCATATCCGCATCGATCAGAAAACCGAAGTCACCACCTTCTATCTGACGTTGAAAGAGGGGCGCAAGCGCCAGATTCGTCGCTCGATGCTGATCTTGAAACACCCGGTGAAAAAGCTGGTCCGCGTTCGGATGGGCCCGGTCAAGTTGGGACGCCTTAAAAAGGGCGACGTGCGCCCGCTTCGCGCCGAAGAGATTCGCGAGTTGAAAAAACATGTCGCGAAGCTGCGTCCCACGTCGAAGAAGCGCACGACACGACCGAAGCGTAAGTCTTACCCGCCGAAGTAGGGCGCTGCGAACGGATGCGCTCCGCGCGGTTGATGGGGCGATCCGTACGGCAATCGTTACGCGTGGTCTAGCCGCCCTCTATTCATCGATCACTCGACCGATCATGACGAGCAGCCAGCAGCCGAAGCCCGACACGGCGCCGCCGAGCACGCTGCGAATTGGGGAGAGGTGTTCCGCGAACCCGACGTAGCCCGCAACGCCTCCCGCAGCCATTACAAACGCGAGCACACTTATCGCGAGCGGATGCGTCCTTGCGTAAGAGCCGTGCGTAAAGGGAACGTTGTCTTTTGTAACGCCAGGTACGGCGGTCTCGTCGTCTTCGCTTATCAAGGTTGTCCCGTCCGTGGCTGGGTGGCCCGAGTCGCGCTCTCGGTCAGGTATCGGCGCAGCGTATCGCACTTGCTAGCATCGCAAGCGATCGCGCGATCCCAATTTGTCCATTTACGAGGTGCTCATGAGTGTTGACACATCTTCAGGTTCCGGTTCGGCGCTGACCAGCAAGAATATTATTTCCTCCGACAGCCATGTCTGTGAGCCCGAAGGGTGTTACGACGATATCGACCCCAAGTTCTACGACATGCGGCCGACCTACACGGTCCACGAAGGTCTCGGGCCCTGCTATCTGATTCCCGACCTCGCCATGCCCGTGCCGCTCAGTATGATCAACGCAGCCGGACGCCAACCGGAAGACATTCAAAACTTCAACCTGCAGTGGGACGACCTTGAGCCCGGCGGGTGGGATCCGAAAGAGCGACTCGCCGCCCAGGACAAGGACGGTATTTTTGGCGAAGTGATTTACCCGAGCGTCGGCATGGTGCTCTGTCTTCACGAGAACATCGATTATAAGAAGGCGTGCTTCGACGCGTATAACCGCTGGCTCGCCGTGTTCTGCGAAACCTCACCGAAGCGCTTGTTGGGCGTGGGGCAGGCGTCGGTTCGAACCGTCGCAGAAGGCATCGTCGAACTCCAGGAGATCAAGCGACAGGGTTTTGTTGGCGCGATGATCCCCGGAGACCCCGAAGTCGAGGACTACGATCACCCTTGCTACGACCCCTTCTGGGAAGCGGCAATCGATCTCAACCTTCCGATCAGCTTTCACATTCTGACGAGTAAGAGCGATGATTTGATGACCGGCCGCAAGTCTCGGGGCCCGAAGATCAACTCGTTCATGCAACTCGTGCGTGGCAATCAAGACATCATGGGCATGTTCTGCTTCGGCGGCGTTTTTGAGCGTCACCCGAAGCTGAAGGTGGTGTGCGTCGAGGCTGACGCGGGTTGGGTGCCGCACTTCACCTATCGCATGGACCACGCGTATAAGCGCCATCGCTTCTGGATGGAGACAGGCGCCATCAAGCGGCTACCGAGCGAGTACTTCTACGAAAATATCTACGTCACGTATCAAGACGACGCGGCCGCGACAGCCTTTCCCGACGAGCGGGTATTGCGCCGCGTAATGTGGGCAAACGACTTCCCACACAGTGACTCGACTTGGCCCTGGTCCCAGGAGATTCTGACCAAGCTAACCAGCGATCTCACGCAAGAGCAGCGCGATTGGATTCTCCACGACAACGTGGCGGAACTCTATTCGCTGGACACTTGAGATCGAAGTCCCAACGCAATTGCATGTACGAACGAAAACGCCCGCTGTCCTGCTCAAGAGAGCGTTGGACAGCGGGCGTCTTGCATTGCTACGGGCTTCTTGAAACGCGGGAGCGCTTCGTCTTTTTTTACAGCTTGTCGGCGAACAGCGCGAGCGTCTTGGCCCACGAGTCGGCCGCAGCCTTTTCGTTGTAGCTGTCGCGACGGTCGCAGTTAAAGCCGTGGTCGGCTTCTGGATAGACGACGACTTCGTGACCGCCGCCGGTTGCCGCAAGGGCATCGCGAATGGTACTCACCTGGTCGTCCGGGATCATCGAGTCCTGGCCGCCGAAATAACAGATCAACGAGCCGCTGATGTTTGCTGTGCGCGATACAGTCGGTGCGCCGCCACCCGGCCCCGCCGGCCCCGCGATCCCACCGCCGTAGTACGCGGCCGCTGCCTTGATGTCCGTTTCGCAAGCTGTCAAATACGTCATATGGCCGCCGATGCAAAAGCCCATCGCGCCGATGCTCTCGCCCTTGACGCCGCTGTCAGCGCGCAAAAATGCGATGGCGTCCTTGGCGTCGGCAATCATGCTGTCGGCGTCGAGTTGTCCGAGGTGTTTCATTCCCTCCGCCATGCCGTCGTCGTTGTAGTCGAGCTCCATGCCAGGCGCCGTGCGGTGAAAATAGTCCGGGGCCAAAGCGACGTAGCCCTCTGCGGCGATACGATCGGTGACGTCGCGAATATGTGCGTTTACGCCAAAAATCTCCATAAAAACCAGCACGCCGGGGAGGTTTTTACCGCCCTCAGGGCGCGCGAGATACCCACCCATTGTGTCACCATCGCCTAGGGGGATTTCGATCGACGTCGTTTCGAGTGCCATGTATTTCTCCTGTGAAGCAGCCCACTGGGGCCTGAATATTTTGAGAAATGCGACTCTAACCCAGCGCGCGCCCGCGTGATATGCTGGTTCCATGATCATTCATTCTCTTGAGATTCCTCGCGAAGACTTCGAGGCCGGGTCGGGCTGGAAGCTAAAGCCCGAAGGCGCCTGCAAGGGCGACGTTTGCGTTCCGCTTCCGGCAGTTGACACCAATGCACACACCGTCGATGTGCGAATGATCGCGGACACGCTCGGCATGCCGATTGTCCACGATGAAGCACACGGGCTCTACGCCATCGGTCCCGCAGCGGAGGGTCCATTGTTGGCAGGGCCTATGTGTCCCGAAATCAGCTTGCCCGATTTGGATGGCAATGAGGTTTCGCTCTCGTCGTTTCGAGGCCGCAAGGTTGTGATCGTAAGCTGGGCTTCGTGGTGAGGTTGCAAAGCGGACCTGTCCGGGTGGCAGGCAATTGCACAAGAGCTTCGACCTTCAGGCGTCGAGTTGGTGACCGTCGCAATGGACACGCAGGGTACGGAGGTCGTACGCCCCTGGATCGAGGCGGCTCAGCCGACCCATCCTTCCCTCATCGATCGAGCACACATCCTCGGCGAGAAACTTGGCATCGTGAACGTTCCGATGTCTGCGTGGATCGACGAAGATGGGCAGATCGTTCGCTTGGGCGATGCGGCGTTTACCCGCGAGAGCCCGATTCGGAAAATGGAAATCACCGATGAGATGCCCGAAGAAATGCGGGTCGTGCTCAGCGAGGCCAAGAAGATCCAGACCGACCACGAGTCGTATCTCCATGCCCTGCGCGATTGGGCGAAGAAGGGTGCCGATAGCGAATTCGCATGGTCGGCAGACGAGCTGATGCGTCGAGTCGGTACTCGGGATCAAGGGGATGCTCGGGCTGCAGCGTGTTTTGAATTGGGACAGCATCTCTATCGAGGCGGCAACGAAGCGGATGCGATCCCGCATTGGCGCGAGGCCCACAGTCTCAGTCCCCGCAATTGGACATACAAGCGCCAAGCGTGGTCGATCGCGGACCCGAACCAGGGCCCGACGGAGAGCTACGAAGGCAGTTGGCTCAACGACGTCAAAGCCCACGGTGGTGGCGAGGCCTACTACTCGCTGTTCGAAAAGTAGGTCGCAAGCGCGGAGGGCTGCGCGTGGTGTTCTGCGACCCGCGACGTTCAGTCGTCGGCGACCGGTGACATTGCCACGGCACAGAACTTGAACTCGGGGATCTTGCCGTCGGGGTCGACTTTATCGTTGGTAAGAATATTGGCCGCGGCTTCGCGGTAGTGGAAAGGAATGAAGATTGATCCTTTCTGGGTTGTGTCTTCGACTCGAGCCTCAAGGCGGATCTCGCCGCGCCGGGAGCGCACTTCCACCCAGCTGCCGGCTGTGATTTCCAGCGCTGCGGCATCTTCTGGGTGAACACTGACAAAGGCTTCCGGCGAGATTGCGTGCAGTGCCTTTGAGCGTCGTGTCATGACGCCTGTGTGCCAATGCTCGAGCACGCGCCCCGTCACCAGGATCAGCGGATAGTCCTTGTCGGGGAGTTCGTCCGCGCCGCTGTGCTCGGCAGGCACAAAGAGGGCGCGGCCGTCTGCGGTCGGAAATCCGTCGCCAAACATTACGACGGTGCCGTCGGACGTAAGAGGCGTGGGGCACGGGTAGAGTTTTCCTGTTGCGCCAAGATTGTTGTGCGCGAGGCCGCCATAGCTTCCGCCCATTGCGACCAGTTCGTCAAAGATCTCCGACGGATCGTTGTAGTGCATCGGATAGCCAACCCGGGTTGAGATGTCGCAAATGATTTCCCAGTCGGCGCGGGCTTGGCCTGGTGGTTTGAGGACGGGGTTGCCTAGCTGAACTCGGCGATCGGTATTTGTAAACGTGCCCAGTTTCTCAAGCGCCGAGGTTGCGGGCAAGATGACGTCGGCGAACTCCGCAGTCTCAGTGAAGAAGATGTCTTGCACCACAAGGAACTCGAGGTTGCCGAGGCCTTTGCGAACCTTGTTGATATTCGGGTCACTCAAAAAAGGATTCTCGCCGAGGATGTACATCCCCTTTACGTCCCCTTTGCGTGCGGCTTCAATGATCTCCGTTGTCGTTAGGCCAATGTTTGGATCGAGTTCGGTTTGCCAGGCCTCTTCGAACCGTGCGCGGGCTTCGGGAGAGGTTACGGGTTGATAGTCGGGGTAACTCATTGGGATGAGCCCCGCGTCCGACGCACCCTGGACATTGTTCTGTCCGCGCAACGGGTGGAGCCCCGTACCGGGTCGGCCCACGTTTCCGGTCATTAGGCAAAGCGAGATGATGCAGCGGCAATTGTCGGTGCCGTGCACGTGCTGGCTCATCCCCATGCCCCAAAAGGTGATCGCCGCCTTGGCACGGCCGTAGGCTATTGCAACTTCGCGGATCGTCTCAGCCGTTATTCCACAGAGGGTTGAAACCAATTCGGGTGTATACGCCGCGACGGTTGCGGCGACGGCGTCGAACTCTCGCGTGTACTGTGCAATGTAGTCGCGGTCGATGAGGTCTTCGGCGATGACGACGTTCATCATGGCGTTGAAGAACGCGACATCGGTGCCCGGGCGGATCTGACAGAAGCGCCACGCGTGATCGGCGATCGGGATATGGATCGGGTTCACGACGAGGAGCTTGGTGCCGCGAGCCGCTGCGTCTTTAAAGAACGTGGCCGCCACTGGATGGTTCGCGGTGGTGTTGCTGCCCGTCACGATCGCGAAGTCCGAATTCTCAATATCACCAAAGGTGGTTGTTACGGCGCCGGAGCCGATCATCTGCAGCAGGGCACTGACCGATGAGGCGTGACAGAGTCGGGTGCAGTGGTCGACGTTGTTTGTTCCGAAGCCCGCGCGAACGAGCTTTTGAAAAAGGTACGCTTCTTCGTTGCTGCACTTGGCCGAGCCGAAGCCGGCAAGCGCAGCGCTTCCACTGCGATCGCGAATTTCGCTTAGGCGATTGCCAACAAGATCGAGAGCCTCTTCCCAACTCGCCTCTCGAAACGCGGGCATCACCTCGTCGGGGTTGACGAGCCCGCCGGGCTTGCGGCGCTTTCGTTTCGAGCTGCGTACCTCGGTAGACAGCGCACGCTTCGGGTAGTCGATGCGAATGAGCGGCGTGGTGAGGCGCTGAGGGTGACTCGTGTAGTCATGCCCGTAACGCCCTTTGACGCACAAACGCCCCTGGCTACCAGGGCTTTCGCGACCTTCGGCGAACGCGATGCGATTCGTCTTGGGGTCAGCTTGGTAGCGAATCGCACAGCCTACGCCGCAGTATGGGCACACCGAGTCGACGGCTTTTAGTTCGTTTCGTGGGCGCGCGAGGATGTCGATTGGTTTGTCGACCAATGCACCAGTGGGGCAGGCCGCGGCACACTCTCCACAACTCACACAGCTCGATTCGCCCATGGGCTGGCTGAAGTCGAAGCTGATCTTGGTGTCATACCCCTTGCCGGTGCGGCCCATCACGCCGTTGTGTTGGACTTCATTACATGCCCGAATGCATCGGTCACAGAGGATGCAGGCCTGGTGGTCGACCGCGATCACAGGTGACGAGTCATCTACTGGGCGCGAGTTCCCGTTAGGGAAGGCGGGCGTCGCGCTCTGCTCGCGCGCGAGGGCCATGAGTTGGTCGTCGCCGGTGCTTTCCTCTCGGGCGGATTGGGCGGGCTGTTCGGAGAGCAGAAGTTCGGTTAGTCCTTTGCGACAGCGCTCGAGTTTTTCGCTTGCCGTCGTGACGACCATCCCCGCCTCGGCTTCGCGCACACACGAAGCCGTCATGGCACGCTCGCCCTCGACTTCGACAACACACATCCGGCAAACCCCGACAGGGCGGAGCTTTGCATCGTGGCAAAGTGTCGGGATCTTCTGGCCCATGAGGCTTGCGGCATCGTAAAGCGATGTGCCGACTGCAACTTCTACCGGCTTCCCGTCGATGACGAGTTCAAGCATGTCTGTTGTTTTTTTGTTGTTGTTGTTGCTGTGATGGTTGTTGTTACTCATTCGCGTCGCGTCCATTGCGCGCAGTGAGCGGGAAGTTGTCGAGTACGCTCATGATCGGATTGAGGGCCGCTTGGCCGAGGCCGCAGATGGAGGTTTCTCGCATGATCTCGTGCAGCGCGGGGATGCGAGCGAGGTCTTCGGGGTCGTTTGCGGCGATCAATTTGACGGCTTTTTCGCTGCCGATGCGACAGGGGACACACTTGCCACACGACTCGTTGCGGAAGAAGGCGGTCAAGTTGCCCGCAAGCGATACGAGGTCTCGCCCCCCCCTTACGATGACAACGGCTCCGGAGCCCAGTGAGCTGCCGACAGCTTTGAGTGTATCCCAATCCATTGCGATATCGGCGTTCTCGGCGGCTAA
>JBLHOB010000053.1:0-10100 GCA_047619425.1 Myxococcota bacterium | reverse complement strand
TCGCTGCGGCTCCGCGATTGAGCAGTCAGGGCATCGCCTTTGACGTCGTGGGCCGCAACGCCATTCGTCACGATCCAAGCTTTCAAGGCGGGCAGTACTACGACAGCGCGCCGCCGGAGTCGGGGCTCGCGCTCGCGCGGATGCTCGCTCACATCACGTACCTTTCCGACGAATCGATGCGCTCGAAGTTTGACCCTACGAGGCTACAACCTCGCTCGATCGAAACCGGCTTCGAAAGCACTTTCTCTGTCGGCTCCTATCTCGCGCATCAGGGCGACCGGTTCGTCGAGCGCTTTGACGCAAACAGTTACATCACGCTCTCTACCGCGATGGACCTATTCGACATAGGGGACAACCCGAAGAGCTTGCGCGAGGCACTCGCCCCTTCGCAGTGTCGCTGGTTGTTCATAAGCTTCTCAAGCGACTGGCTCTATCCGCCTTCGGCGTCCCGCGAGCTGGTCGACGCTCTTGTCTCGCAGTCACGCCCCGTAAGCCACTGCGAAATCGACAGCCCGGCTGGACACGACTCCTTCCTGCTCGAAGACAACATGGGAGAGAGCGGCAAGATGATCGCCGCAATGCTTGCAAGCAAACCAGGCACGGACGCCAAGATACGCGTGCCCGACGAACCCCAAATCGACGAACCCACCGGCATCTTTTTCGCCCGGCGCCTCGACTACGAAATGATTCTCCGCCTGATCCCGGCCCGAACCAGCATCGTCGACCTCGGATGTGGCAACGGTGAGTTGCTTGCCATCTTGCGAGACCGCGGCCACGAGACCCTCTTGGGCGTCGAGTGGGATCAGCGCGAAGTCGTGGAGTGCGTGGCTCGAGGCCTCGATGTCATTCACACAAACTTGGATGACGGCATTGCAGCGGTCCCCGACCAAAGCTTCGACGTCGCCCTGCTCTCACAAACCCTTCAATCGATTGTCGACGTCGCGGGCGTGCTCGATGAGATCGTCCGCATCGCCAAACGCGGGATCGTGAGTTTCCCCAACTTTGCTCACGAGCCTTTGCGCGAGATGTTCATGCGCGAAGGTCGACTCCCGAAAGAAGAAGGTCTTTACGCATACGAGTGGCACGACACACCGAACCGCCGCTTCCCCTCAATTCTCGACTTCCAAGAGCTGTGCGCAAAACGTGGCATCGAGATCGCGGAAGCGATCTATGTCGACAGTCGAAGCGGTGTCGAAGTCACCCAGAACCCGAATTTGTACGCAGACCTCGCGATCATTTCGCTGACTCGGGGCACCCCGAGCGAAGCGTAGGCGTGGCCCTGCTCAGCGCGAACTTCTCTGTGTGCCCCCAAGTAGTGGTCGAGCAAGCTCTCTGGGTTGGGGTCGGGCAAGTTCAATGACGTTGAGCCCGTTCTCGAGCGCGGGCTTGCGTTGCGCATGGGGGGGACACCGACGCCACCCCAGACTATCTAAAAAACCACTAGGCGGTATTTGAATTACGCTGTGCATGCGGCTTAGGTTGACGCGACATCGTAAAGACTCACTGGGAAATTCGATTCGGGAGAAGGAAGGTGATGATGAGACGGAACCCAGTTCGAACGATACGAAATAGTGGCCGCCGAAGGGGTTCGAACCCTTTTCCACGGACGGTTTGATTTAGGCTAGTTCTTCCATTTCTCGCTGTCTCGTCCTTCGTGCTCGTCTTGGGTTGTGGAACCGTTCGATGTAGTCGAAGACATCGGTTCTTGCTTCAGCGCGGGTCTGGTCACAGCGAGAGGGATACCTCGCCTATAGCGCGACCTGCACACCACAGGCGTCTTCCCAGAGCCCGCCACGGCGCTCCTGCCTTGCATGGGGCTTGCCGGCCTAGGCAGCACTCGCACGACGAAACTACGAAGCAACCCCGTCTCGTTCTGAGCAAACAGAAGCGAAGGTCACCCCCTGCTGCCGGCTGACAGTGCCATTGGGGTTGGCCTTTGATTGCTTCTTGGATGGCTTCCTAGGGTTCTTGCTAGAAAGAAAAGGTCTCCCCGACCATCTTCTCCGACACGGCCCAGAGTTGCTGCGCGTTGTCTGCGTCAACCGCGTACGACTTCACACCACCTCCGGCGTTCTCGGTGTCGTCGACCTCGGCCACGTGACAGTCTTCGAGATAGAGGCCTCCGCGTCCTTCGAGCTCGGGTGCGGTCGCTGCGAACACGGACGTTGCGGCGCCAGCCTCAACCGGCTTCATCGTCATCACTTCGCCCCGGTCCGCCGCACGCTTTTGCAACACCGCAAAGTCGTCGGGCCCCATGTGTCGAGAGAGCTTTGTCAAAATGACGCCCGGGTGAACCGCGTTGGCGTGGACGCCGCGTGCACCCAAGCGCCGCTCGAGTTCGACTGCGAAGAGAATGTTTGCGGTCTTTGCCTGGCCGTACGACTCCCACTTTTCATACTCGCGCTGTTCGAAGTGAAGGTCGGCGAAGTTGACGGGGCCAATGTGGTGTCCACGCGAGCTAAGCGAAACAACGCGCGCCGGAGCACCGCGCAAAAGCGCAGGCGCGATCAGCCCTGTCATCAAGAAGTGACCGAGATGATTGGTGCCGAACTGCATCTCAAAGCCATCCGATGTCTTGTCGAACTCACACGCCATGACGCCTGCGTTATTCACCAAAATTTGCAGTGCGTCGTGCTTGGCGAGGAAGCGCTCGGCAAAAGCGCGAATACTTGCCAGAGAGCCGAGTTCGAGCTCTTCAACCTCGACGTCCGGGTTGCCGGTGGAGGCTTTGATCCCATCTGCGACTTCTTGGCCCGCAGCAAGGTCGCGTGCGGTCAGAACGACCCGTGCACCCTTTGCTGCGAACGCCCGGGCGGTCTCTGCACCGAGCCCGCTCGAGCCGCCGGTGATGAGCGCCAGCTTGCCACTCAGATCAATGCCATCGAGCACTTCGTCCGTTGTGGTTTCGGCTCCGAAGCCTTCTCGATTTGATGCGCTCATAAAATGCCCGCCTTTCGAAACGATCGTGTTAAGCAACCAACTCGAATGAGTGACGTTGCATTGAATGTCTTCGCTGGTTCAAACGCTACAAGACGCGCGCCACTCGTCAATTTAATGCGAGCCGCTACCCCCGCCACGGCCCCGGGAAGAAGATGTTGGTTGTCTTCTGATAGAGGACATACTCGGGTCGCTTTTGCACGGAGTAAAATTCAGCCGGCTTTGCCCCCGTGTAATACACGAGCGTGACGTACAAGATACGCGAGACAAAGAGCAACCCCGCTGTCAGCAAGCCAGCGATCAACCAATTCTCAACTTCGAACAAATGGCCAAGCGACGGAAGTGCCATCAACACCAGCCCGTTCCACACCATCCACTCACCAAAATAGTTTGGATGCCGACTGTAACGCCAGAGCCCCTCATTGCAGACCCGGTTGCGCTCACCGTTCGACTTGGCCCTCGCGATAAAGCGCGCTTTCTGAATGTCCGCGAGAGATTCGAATGCAAACGCTCCGCACGCAACGGCAAAGCCCAACAGCTCAAACGCTGAAATCGAAGGCGAAGGATTCAGCGCAATAATTGCGGCGGGAAAGGCCAAGAACGATGCGTTGGCAAACCCCTGCGCGAGAACTTCCACCTGTCGTGCAACCGGAATATTGTCCTCGCCGCTTCGCTGCCAGCGCACATCTTGATACTGATAACGCGGCAGCTCACGACGCAATGCGCCAATTTGCCAGAGTTTGATGGCACCGGCTCCCATTCGACCGCCCATAAAGATGTAGAGCCCGCCCACCATGGCGACGCGCAGTGAGTCGCCTTCGCCCATAGCGAGTGTCGTCACACCAATCACGAACAACCCCCACGGCCAGCCGATGTCGACGTAGGACATCCGCTCTGTGCGCCAGGCGGGGATGCAGACGACGAACGTAAAGAGCAAGACTTGAAGCGCGCCGTTGACCACGCCGAAGCTTTGAAAGCTCTGGCTTGCGATCAAGATCGCCCAACCGGCAATGTAGGGGAGGAGCTTCTGAAACTTCTTCACCGGTTCTCCAATTGCCGTCAGTTGACGGTGGACGCTAGCGAGCCTCGGGCATCGGGGCCCGCCTGGAGGACTAAGCCGATGCTCATGCCGGCGCGCTCGGCGACCCGGTTTGTTGTTGCCCCGGCATAACCGTGCTGCTCCAGAAGCTGAGCAGCCGCCTCGAGGATCGCGTCGAACGTGGCGCGAGAACGGGCCTGAGTGGGTCGTTTGCGGGGTAGGTTGACGGAAGAGCCCATAAAACGAATCCGAGTAGTGTCGCGCCGAGTCGATCGCTGGTCGGAGGGCTAACTGGCCTCGTCGTTCCAACCGCGAGCGAGTACCTGGCATCGACCGATGAAGTCTTTGTCTGCAGTCAGGGCGGATTGGTCAGTGTTTTCGATCGCGCCGATGAGGCCGACGCGGAACCCACGCGCGTCATCGAGGGGAGTACTACTGGAATCGTTGCCTGCGATGGCGTCATCCTTGACGAAAAAAACGGCGAACTCTTCGTTGTGGAGAGTGCATCGGACTCCATTCGAGTCTTCAACCTCACCGACGACGGCGACATCGCACCCCAACAGGTCATCGACGGGAACGTGCCAGGCGTGTTGGTCTTTGATCGAACTACCGATGGCAATTTCGCCCCGAAGCGCAGCCTCATCGGAGCAAACACCCTCTTCTCCGATCCGGTAGGCATCGTGCTCGTCCGCTAGCATGCCTCGTGCTCGACAGGATGTCGGTGTATGGTGCGTCCGCCGCGAATTTCCCTGCACGTACGCAGGTGGCGAACCCCAATCCATTCACATAGAACCGACAACCTAGATCGAGGGAATTTGATGGAAGAGCTAACCGGACGCGTCGCAGTCGTTACAGGCGGAGCCAGCGGCATTGGTCGCGGCATGGTTGATGCCTTTGTCGCACAGGGCATGAAAATTGTCATCGGCGACGTCGAGCAAGGTGCACTCGACAGTGCCGTCAGCGAACTCAAAAACGGTGGCGCTGATGTCGTCGGCGTGATCTGCGATGTCTCCAAGCAAGAGTCTGTCGATGCCTTGGCGAAAGCCACCCTCGACGCCTTCGGTGCAGCACATGTCCTTTGCAACAACGCAGGCGTTGCGGGCAGTAGCACCGGACAAAGCTGGAACCGCCCAATCGAAGACTGGAACTGGGTAATGGGCGTCAACATGAACGGCGTGCTCCACGGCATTCGCAGCTTTGTGCCGATCATGCTCGAGCAGGGAGACGAAGCGCACATCGTCAACACCGCATCAATCGCAGGACTCGTCGGTGGCGGTGGTGCCTACGGCGTGAGCAAGAGCGCGTGCGTGGCGATCAGCGAAAGCCTGTTTGGTGAGTTGGCGCTTGCCGGACCGAAGCTAGGTGTGTCAGTTCTATGCCCGGGTTGGGTACGCACCCGCATCCTCGAATCCGAACGCAATCGCCCCGAAGAACCACGCGAAGTTTCAGAGGAAACAACGCCCCTCGTCGCAATGATGCGCGAAGCCGCAAAGAACGCCGTTGAGAAAGGACTCGACCCGCGAGAAGTTGGAGACATCGTCGTCGATGCGATCAAGTCGCGGCGATTCTATGTCTTGACTCACCAATGGCAGGACATGATCGCTCATCACCACGCAAACATTATCGAAGGGCGTGACCCGGTCGGGATGATGCCACCCGGTGTCGAGCTCCCCGGGCAATAGCGAAGCCACCCCGCTTGGCTACGGCGCGACAATCTGCGTAAGCATCTCGCCCATATCGCCTAGCACTGCGTTGCTGTACGAGGTGTGGCCGTTGCGCGTTCGGTTGCGCACGTACGGGTCGCCATAACCTTGCATGCTCGCAAGTGCGCCCGTCTGGTACTCCGCGTCGGGGATCCCCATGGCGCGTAAGATCGTATAGAGCCAGCGGTTGTACGGAACACCCGGCCGATTCTGGTGGGTGAGATCTGGGCGATAACCACTGACCTGTCCATCATTACTGAGGTTGCGATAGTCGTAGAACGAACCCGTCTCAAGGAAGCCCCCTGCACTACCGGCCACTAGAGTGGGCATACTGGTGGAGCTGTGGGTTTCGGGGCCACTCTCGTGGTTCCAGACCATGATCGAGTTGTCGAGGTACGTCGTGTCGCTCACCCCGTCAATCGACACGTCAAGCCGGTTGAGCAAGTGGGCAAAGATGCTTTCGGCCGCAAAGCGGTGTGAGCGAACGGTGTAATCCATCGCGACGTCGGGGCGCCCAAAATGCGCGATATCCGTATGCCAGTTGCCACCGAAGTCGTCGCCGTTGTGATTGGTACCGAGAGTGGCCACACGGGTGCGGCCACACTTGAAAGCGGCAACTACGATATCGAGATAGATCTCCCACTTGCCTTCGAGCACCGAATGCAGGCCTTCGTTGTATGCGAAGCGCGTCGAAACGTCCGGGCGAATTTGCTCTTCGCAACTCGCGCCCAGGTTTCCGATCTTCTGCTCGACGTCGTTGAGGCCGGTAACAAACTCGTCGAGTCGCTGGCGGTCCGAGTTACTGATGCGGCTGCCTTCGCCAAAGGGCGAGTTCATCACGCGGTTGTAGTCGTCCAGCACCCGGTCGACCACCGACAGGCGTGGGTCCACTTCTCCGCCACCGGGATCCATTCCCCCGAAGATGTCATCGAATACCTCAGCAGCCGAAGGACGATCGCGCCCACCGGTCTGCGGCTGATTGCTCACCGAGCCCACCGGACCATCGGATGAGATCGTGCGATCGCTACTGAAGTTGATGGAGCGCATCGCAAAGGGATCCCCTTCCGGATAGAAAGAAGGAGAGCGCGCGATGACGCGATCGATCGTCGGCATCGAGGGCAGAAGTAAGTTGCTGCGAATGCCGCTGTCGTCCATCTGGTGATAATTGCCGAGGTTGCCGCCACCGTGATGGCCAATGTTGAACAGGATATCGAGGCCACCCAATAGCGTGAGCTTGTCGAGATGGGGATTGAGAAAGTGACCGAGCACCGGCGATAGCTCGGCAGTTCCACTCGGGTTGTAAGCGTGCACATTGGAGCGAGTCAGCGTGCTAAGTCGACCATGTCGCAAGCGGTGGTCGAGGCCGTCACTCGCCGCGCCACTGTAAAGCTGAGTCTCGTTCATCGGCGCTTCGATCGGTGCCCAGTCTTCTAAGGGCACATTGCCGTGAGGTGTGCCGATGGCGAGGAAGTACTTGGGCCCGTCAAATACTGCCGCTCCAGCCGTTCTTGGGGCCAGAGAGGGCAAGAACGGCAGCGCGAGTCCGCAGCCGAGTCCTTGCAGGAAGTGTCGGCGATTGATTCCCTGGTAGCGCATCCGTGGTTCTCCATGTGGCGTCATGGGTAGTGCGCGACGCCGCAGAGCGTGATTAGTCCGCGAGGACCCGAAGCTTGAATTCGGGAAGAAGTGCAGCCGCCTTGAGCATTCCCTGAAGGCCATCTGCGTGGAGAGCGTTCTCAAGGGCGTCAAGCTCACAGCTATCGGTCGAATCAACTTCCATTCGTCGCTGACTGAAGCGGTAGTAGTTGCGCACGAAGCACTCGCTCGTCTTCGGGTTGCCGGCCATGAGCTCACCGAGTTCGACGACGTTCTGCACCGCGTCAGGGGCGTCGAGGTCGATCTGCGGCACGGTGTACGTGTTGACTGCTGCGCGGTAGCGCTCGTCGCCGGCTTCGTCGTACAAGACTTCTTCGCTGCGGTGTCGGCCGAGAGCGTCAAAGGACTCGGACGGGAAGCCAACCGGGTTGATATGGTTTGTGTGGCAGCCGGCACAGGGCGTACCCGAAATTTCGGTGATGGCCTGCGTGAGTTCCCGTGCTGAGTAGTTGGGGTGAATCACTGCCTCCGCAGGTGCAGCCACATCTGCCGGCGCCGCCAACTCATCACAGAGAAGCTCGGTGCGGATACGTGCGCCCTTCAAGATCGGGTGCGATGCGAAGTCGCCGTACATCTGAAGTGCTGCGCGGCCCAGCAGGCCCGAGCGCGGCTGCGCTTCGGTGAACGGTATCGGAGTGGCGTTGCCACCAGCCCAGGTGCTCACGCCGTAAGCCCGAGCAAGTGCTGCGTCCGTCGCGAACGAATGGGTTGAGGTAAAGAGATCCTCGAGCGTCCCGTCGTCGACGAACGTTGTGTAGTCGGCAAATGCGAGGACTTCGTCAATGGCGGCTTGGCGATAGACGACGAGGTCGAGATTCGCAGGGAGGTCCGTTCCGTTGCCGTAGCCCTCGGTCAGGAAGCTCACGCGTTCCGGCCGCGCCGTGTCGAACTCGGGAATCTCACTCATGCGCAACCAGCCGCTGAAGAACTCGGGCATACCGGCTCGCGTGCGCGAGTCCGTGAACACTCGTTCGACAACCGCTTCGAAGTCCGTGGCAATCTCGCCCGAAGCAGCCGAGGCCGTAAGCTGTGCGTCGGGCATCGTCTGCCAGAAGTGGTAGGCGAGCTTGCTGGCGAGTTCGTAGTTGCTGAGCACCGTGAGTTCGGAGTTGTCCACATCTTCGTCGCCGCGGTACTGCTCGATCGAGAGGAAGCCCGGTGCCATCAGCATCGTCGTGATCAACGCGCGGTAGTCCGTCGTTGCAGCATAGAAGTCAATTTCGTCGTTGCTGAGCGGGTGACGCATTGCGATCGAGCCAAAGCTCTCGATGAAGCGCTCGCGGCAGCCCGCGTCGTAGCTGTTCGTTGCGCAGGACTCACCAACAAAGTCGACAAGCAGAGAGTCGCTAGCTGTGACTTCGCCGGCCAGTGCCCATGCCACGTCGAGGAAACCTTCAACGTGTGAGGCGGTAACGCTCTGGTCGAAGTTCGCAAAGCCTTGAGTTGCCTGATCGTCTGGAATGCCCGTCATGTCATCGGCGAGTCCGCTGTAGATCGAAGCCGCCGTAGCGCTCGAGAGTTGTCGTGCGAGCAAGTCGCGGATCGTATTGGCGTACTGCACCTTCGACAGGCGCTGCAGCGCTACGGCCTGCATCGGATCTTCGTCGACCTGGCAAGTGCTCGAGGTCGGTGGTGCCGGCTCTTCGTAGGCGGCGATGAAGGCTGCAATGTCAGCGATGGTCTGTGTGTCGCTGCGCAAGTACGAAAGGCTCGACATCGCATTCACGTTGAGAAGTGCGTTGTCGATGCCCGCGAAAGTAGCGCCGTTTTGAATGCCCGAAACATTGAGACCAATGTCCGAGCCGTGACACCCTTCGCAGGTTGCGGCGTAAGCTTCTTCGCCGGCGACGGCATCGCCAACAACCGAGCCAACCTCCGCCACGGTGATGTACTGCGAGCTGTTGGATGCGTTGCCCGAAGAGTCGGTAGCCGTCCAAACGATCTCGGTCGTGCCAAAGCCAAACGATGTGCCCGAAGCGTCATTGGTAATGGTGACTGCTGAGCCTGAGAGGTCGGCTGCGGTCGCGCTACCAAGTGCTACGTCGACCGGCGCGGTCTCGCTTTCAACCGTGCGGTTTGACGGGGCGGAGAGCAGCGGCGGGGTCGTGTCCGAAATCGTCACCGTCTGTGTGGCGTTGCTCGTGGCGTTGTTCGCGTCGCGCACGGTCCAGGTTACTGTGTGCTGACCGAGCGTGTAGCCCGTGGCCGGCGCGTCGTTCTCGATTGCGTACGGAGGCGTGCCACCCGATGGCGTCGCCTGCCCGATTGAGACATTGGTGCGTTGTCCCGTTGCTTCAGCCGCGCGAGCGCTCGGAGCGGCCAAGACAATTGCGCCCGGGTTCACCGTCACTTGCTGGGTGTCCACCGTGCTGTTGCCGCTTGCGTCCCGTGCCGTCCAGCGCACCGTCGTCACACCCAAGCGAAAACCTGCAGCGGGAGCATCGTTGGTGATGACGAGACTCGGATCGGCAAGATCCGTGGCAGCGGGCGTGCCGAGTGAAACCGGAGTGTGCTCACCCAGTGCGGTCACGGTGACATCGGCAGGCGCGTTGATCGAAGGTGCCGTGGTGTCGATGATGCGAACCTGCTGGGTCGCGATGCTGGTCTGGTTGCCTGCGTCACGCACCGTCCAGGTAACGAGATAGTCGCCCACCGCGTACCCGGACGTACTGGCATCATTCGTGATGACGAGAGGGGCTTGGCCACCGCTCGCAGTCGCGTTGCCGATACCGATAAAGCTGCGCACGCCGCGTGCTTCGCGCACG
>JBLHOB010000052.1:0-10420 GCA_047619425.1 Myxococcota bacterium | reverse complement strand
CTTGATGGTGTCGCGCGCCGGCGCGGCGAGCAGTGCTGCGGTGTGGACTTTGGCCGCCTCGACGACGCGGGTGACGTCATGTGTGCTCACCATGCATCGCGCGGCATCGTGCACCGCCACCCATTCGACATCCTCGGGCAACGCTGCGATCCCCGCAGCGACGGAGTCTTGTCGCTCGGCACCTCCGACGACGGGTGCCAGGCGCTTTGCACTCGGCGCGAGATTTAAGTCGTTGTAGCGGCCGAGGTCGCCCTGCCCGATCACCGGCTGCACCCAGTCGATAATGGGGCTGCTCTCCAACGTTGCGAGTGAACGTTCGAGCAGCGATTGCCCGGCGAGCGCAACGTAAGCCTTTGGGACTTTGTGCCCCAAACGCTCGCCTCGTCCCGCCGCCAATACCAATGCTGCAATCGTCATAGCAGGCGATTCTAGCAGCGGTTTGACAAAGCCTCGGACGGACAGGCTCACGAAATTGAGGTTTCACTCTCCAACCTCAAGTCTGCTGCCAAGATTGGCAGCAAAACGCGAGCCCTTGGACGCTTGGCCCCAATTTGGTGGATCTGCTAAATAATGCTCCCGACACGACGACGCTCCGTGTTTTGCCACCCCCCAAGAACGACATTTTTATGCCATCGCCGAAAACCGGCCTGCCGTTGAAACTAGGTACGGCACCGAAATTCGCCCTGTCATCCACTGCGTCGACGCGCCAATTGCCGATGTGATCGAAATCCGTCCCGGAGGACCCTATGCGTTTCGCTACTCGCACCCAGATCCAGAGCCTTTTTGCGCTGCTCGCCCTTGCTGCTTTCGCGGCACCCGTTTATGCAGACGATGACGCGGCGGTCACATACGTCGACCCCGTCGCCGAAGAGGGCCAGGCAGAAGAAATCACCGAGATCACGCTTCGCGAAGCGGTCGACCTGGCGATCGAGAACAACCTCGGGGTTGAGATCGAGCGGCACGCTCCGCTGATTGCACAGCAGGACGTCAGTATTGCGTGGAGCGCTTATGACCCGACCCTGAGTGCGAGTCTCGCGTACACAAACGACCGACAACCCGTGACCAACCCCAACAGCCCTTTAAATGCAGTCGGCGATCCCAAAAATGCTGAGACCGCGGGGACTGCAGGCATAACGGGGCTTGTCCCCTTGCTTGGTGCCACGCTGTCGCTCGACTACTCGGCAAGTCGCAATACGACTAACACCGGTTTCGCAGCCTTTTCGCCTCAATACGACTCCGGTCTCGCGATCGCATTGGACATTCCACTCCTCAAAGGTCTGATTTGGAACTCCCCGTGGACGCAAGTCAAGGTCACAAACCTCGCGCACACGAGCGCCCTTGAGAACTTCAGGGACATCTTGATCGGTACCGTGAGTGATGTCGAAGCCGCGTATTGGGGCCTCGTCGCCGATGAAGAGCAATTGCGTGTTGCAACCAAGAGTCTGCAAACGGGACTCGCACTGCTCGAGCAGACCAAGACTCAGTATGAGGTGGGCGTTAAGTCCAAGGTCGAAGTCATTCAGGCCGAGGCCGGCGTCGCCGCGCGCGAACTCGATGTACTGAGCGCCGACGCTAGATTTTGGAACTCTCAGGATCGTCTCATCAATGTCGTCTACGGCGTGCGACTCACGCCCGGCATGGCGATGCGCCTGGTCCTCACCGACAAGCCTTCGGATTTTCAGGACATCGACGTTGAACCCCAGATCGCGACCGAACTCGCGATGCAGAATCGGCCGGAACTCGCTTCTCTCCACCTCGAAATTGAGCGCCAGGAAACACTCGTACGATTTCAAAAAAACCAGCGGCTGCCGAGCCTCGATTTAAACCTTGCCTATGGAACCAATGGCATTCGTGGTAAGGGCAACCCAGTGGCATTTGGCGGGCAGCCCCCCAACTCCGGCGGCGCCTACGGCGAGACCCACAATGACTGGTTTTCCGATGACGGCGGGCGCAACTACACGGTCGGCGGCACGTTCTCGATCCCCCTCGGCAATTCAGGCCCGCGCCACAGTGTTTCAAAGGCTCGCTTCGAGCTTCGCCGCGCAAAGACCCGGTTGATCCAACTTCATCAGCTGATCATTCTCGAAGTGCGGCGCGACATTCGACTGCTCGACGCGTCGCGCAAGGGCATCGATGCCTCAGAGCGACAGCGGGTTGCGGCAGAAGAGCAGCTGCGCGCCGAGCGCATTCGCCTCGAACACGGCGAGTCGACGCCCTTTGACGTGCTGCAGAAAGAATCGGACCTCGTCGAGGCCGAGGTCGCAAAAATCACGGCACTCCAGCTCTACCGCACGTCAGCAAGCGATCTCGATCGCGCCCAAGGGACGATCCTAAGAACCCACAACATCGTTGTCGGTTCCGTTGGCGGGCTGCGCAACGGAATGGAGAGAGAGTCCTTCGGCGTGCGAGACCTTCTCGATCCGATTCTCCCGTAGTCCCCTGCCTCCCATTTGAAGCGGAGCGTGCAGCGGTCACAAACGCGGGGCGGTGACACGTCGATGTGGGTGTGATGCGCTCGGGCTACATCGCTCGATTGCCGTGGCTGCGATAAGCTGCGTCTGCCTGAGCGAATTCGACGGAGGGAAGCAACTTGGGTCTTTTTGGCGGAAAGAAGACGGGATCAAAACGCGACTCCTCGTCGGGTACGTCCACTGCGGTCACCGCGGCAGACGCATCCGACAGCAAAACAGCTACGAATACGAAGAGCACGAACGACAAGGCGAGCGCCAGCGCGAAATTCACCGGCGCGGCGAACACCGCAAATCAATCCAAAAACCAAGTACAGCCTAGTGGCTCGAAGAGCGGTCGCCCGAGTGAAGACTCGACGATCTCGGCGAGCCTTGATCGCGGCACTGCGCCGCGCACCGGAGGAAAGACCGTGGCAACTATCGGGAAGTCGATCGTCATCAAGGGCGATCTCTCAGGAGACGAAGATCTGATCATCGAGGGCAAGGTCGAAGGCCGGGTACAACTTCCGAACAACGAAATTACGGTCGGCGCGGACGGACGGATCACCGCGGACATCGAAGCCAAGTCGATCATCGTCATCGGCCAGACAGCGGGCAACCTCAACGCCAGCCAACGGGTCGAAGTGCAGGCCACGGGCAGCGTCGAAGGCGATATCACGACACCCCGCCTGCAGATCCAGGAAGGCGCCTCGGTCAACGGCAGCATCTCGATGACAAAGGCTCCCGTTGCGGCTGGGGCCAAGGATGCACCGGCAGCCACACCGATTACCGGGCAAGAGCGCCGAAGCGCTTAGCGAAGCGCCTGCGGCCTCAGGACTCGAAGCCCTGAAGCACGTGCGAATCAAAGTAACCAGCCACCACCAGCCACCACCCACGACGGACTTGAGCGCGGGCGCAGTGCGCCCGCCTCGTCCGGTCTAGTGCCTACGCCTTTAGGCCTTCGCCTTGGCTCCGCGCTCATCGAGCCACGACTCGAGCAGCAAGAGTGTCGGGCCCGCGATGTAGATCGACGAGTAGGTGCCGACCAACACACCGAGCACCATCGCAAATGCGAACGGCCGGATCACCTCGCCACCGAACACATACAGCGCGCCCAACGTCATAAGCGTGGTGCCCGACGTCAACACCGTGCGCGAAAGCGTCTGATTAACGCTGAGGTTCAAGACCTCCGCCAAATCGTGCTTGGTGTGCAGCTCAAGGTTTTCGCGGACACGATCGTAGATGATGATCGTATCGTTGAGGCTGTAACCGAGGATCGCGAGCATGGCCGCGAGGATTCGCAGGTCGAACTCCAAACCGAGGATCACAAAGATGCCGGCGGTGATCGTAAGATCGTGCAGCACGGCCAGGATCGCGCCTGGTGCAAAGCGTGAGCTGAAGCGAAAGGCGATATAGATCAACACCACAACACTGGCCCACAAGAGCGCCTTCAGCCCGTCGTTGCGCAACTCGGCCCCGACCCGCGGTCCAACAAACTCGACGCGTGCGGCCTTGCCTCCAACGAGAGGCCCGATGCCCTTGCCGAGCGCGTCCTCAATGTCCTGCACCTTGTCTTTGCCTGCAGAGGCGTCACCGGATTTTACGGTGCCGAGGAACTTCACGAGGAATTCGTTTTCTTCGGCATCGCCGTAGCGCACGACGCTCGCGTCCTCGATGCCCTCAATGGTGTTTACGATTTCGCGGATGGGCCCTTCGGTCACTTCCACAGTCTGTTCGAACTGCAGCTGGATCTCGGTGCCTCCAGCGAAGTCGATCCCCAGCTTTGGTCCGGTCGTCAATGCTGCGACGAGTGAAAGGAGAATGAGTCCAAGGGACAGCGCGCCACATAGCTTGCGCTTTCCAATGAAGTCGATTTTGGTTCCTGGTTTTACCAGCTCGATGGGCACGTTTGCCTCCGCGGATTATCTTGTACATGGATCGACGCGTTTTTTGATGCGCACTGTGATGCACACCCCGATGCGATAGAGAACACGCTGCGTCGATCGAGATTAAATCGAAAGTTCACCGGTGGTCCGCGACCCCGGATAGATCTGAAACAACATCCTCGTCACGACGAGCGCTGCGAACACGCTGGTCACGATGCCGATCGAAAGCGTCACCGCAAACCCCTTGACGGGACCGGTACCGAATTCGAACAACACGAGTGCTGTAAACAGCGTCGTGATATTTGCGTCGAGTACCGTCCAACGTGCCTTTTCAAAGCCCGTTGCGACCGCAGCCCGCACACTCTTGCCTACGCGGAGTTCTTCGCGAATACGCTCGAAGATGATCACGTTTGCGTCCACCGCCATACCGACGGTCAACACGAGCCCCGCAATGCCGGGCAGCGTGAGCGTTGCCTCAAAGAGCGACATGATGCCGATCAACAGCACCAGGTTTACGCCGAGTGCGATCGCGGCGTACACGCCGGACAGTCGGTAGTAGAGAATCGCGAAGAAGACGATCAGCAGAAGCCCGATCATGCTCGCGCGTGCACCGCTATCGATTGAATCCTGCCCAAGTGCCGGGCCGATGCTGCGCTCTTCTTCGATGACGACGGGGACCGACAACGAACCCGCGCGCAACACAATCGCGAGGTCTGCCGCCTCTTGCGAGGTAAAGCGACCCGTGATCTGACCTTTAAGCCCGATACGGCTTTGGATCGTCGGTGCGCTGTACACATTGTTGTCGAGGATGATGGCGAGACGTTTCTGGAGGTTTTGCTCCGTCAGCGTCCCAAAGATCTTGCCGCCCTCGCTGCTGAAGGTGAAGTTCACCAGGGATCGCTGTTGCTGATCGAAGCCAACCCGCGCATCGACGAGGTAGTCGCCCGTGAGATCCGGGGTGTCCTTCATCAAGTAGGCGGTAACGACGGCATCGCTTTCACCGTCGACCTCTGTCGAGATCATGTGCCCGTCGGGCAGCCCCTGCGGATAGCGCTCTTCGAGGTCCTTCACGCTGTTTGCAGCGTCGACCACGATCTTGAACTCAAGGAAGCCCGTGCTCTTCAGCAACTCGCGCGCCCGTCCGCGGTCGATCTGGCCACCGGGGATCTGCACCAGGACGCGGTCGGTGCCTTGACGGGTCACCACCGAGTCGGGAATGCCGTTGATCGGATCGTCGATGCGGCGGCGCAGTACTTCAAGCACCTGCAGCATGGTTCGTTCGCGAATCTCTTGGGTCCAGTCGTCCGTCAGCACAAAACTCAGCTCCGAGCCCTGGGTCCCCTCTTCGTTGAGGATCCCGGTGTCGGAAGTCAGCGTGCGAATTTTCTCGCTGTCCGCGTCGTTGGCCGAGGCGATGATCAACTTCTGGCCTTCAACGCGAGAGCCTGTCGGCACGACGCCGTCGTCTTCGAGAAAGCCGACGATGCTATCGCGCTGGTAGTCGAGTTCGTGCTTGAGCGCGACGTCGAGTTCGACGCCAATCACCCAGTGAATGCCGCCCTGCAGATCGAGACCAAGCCGCAGACCATCGTCGATCAACACCGAACTCGCGATGCGATCTTCCTTGGGAAATAAATTTGAAAATGTGATAAACGAAAACAGCAGCACCAACGCGCTGATCATCACCACCCGTACATTCAGCGAGTTCACGATGCGTCGCCTCCTTTGCCCTTGGCGTCCGTACTCACTTCACCAGCCTTTGTGAGTTTGTCGACGCTCTTCTTTTCGACAGTGACTTTCATCGGGCTGCCTTTGACGGAGCCTATTTCGAGAATGAACGTGTCTGCTTCAACCGAAGCAACCTTGCCGTGCAGCCCGCCACGGGTGATAACCAAATCGCCCTTGCCCGCGGTCTTGAGTGCTGCGTCGTGATCGGACTGCGTCTTATTCTGCGGCCGAATCACGAGGAAGTAGAAGATCAATCCGATCAAGATCATCGGCAGGAAAAACGAAATTCCTCCACCCGTGGCGGAGGCCGCCTGTAGTGGAAGTGTTGGGAAGAAACTCATTGCTGCCGATCTCCGATTCGATCTTTTTTGTCTGTGCTGCGGACGTTGCCGCCGAGCGCTTTGTCTTGCTTCGTACGGCCTGCATCAACCGTACTCAGGCTGTCTACATGACCGGCTCGTCCGGGCTTGGCCGGCAGTGACACGGCGGGCAGTTTCGCAAACCGCCTCGTCAGATCCACCACCTTCACAATGTCCGTACCCGGATAAAATTTGCCGAGGATTTCTCGGTACCCTTCACCTTCTTGCGCCATTCCCTGGGCAGCCCATTGGCTCATCCCAACTCCGTGGCCATGGCCAGAGCCCACAAAAACAACCTGGCCGTCTCCCCTCTTTATTTCGAACAACGTGCTGCGAATCGTGACACTCCCGAGGACCTGTCGGATTTCGCGCCCGGTGACTGTCGCACGCCCCTTGGTCCCCCGAAACCTCAACTTGCCAACTCGGCCACTTGAGCTGCGTTTGACCACCTTGATTTGCTCAATCTTGCCGATTCGGTGCCCCAACGTTGCCAGCCCCTCGGCCATGATTTCGTCGGCAATTGCGACGCGCCAGAAGGTGTCCGGTGAGTCGTCCTCATAGGAAACCGGCGCGCTGGTCAAATACGGCACCCGCGTACCCCAAACCTCCGCCGCGCTCGCCGAATGCCCGCCCGAAGCCGAATGAAATGCTGCGAGCGCCGGGCGGCCCGCGTAACTGAGAATCTCGCCGGTGGTGGCCCGCACTGCCCGCCAACCCGGGTTGGACTCCCCTCGCACGCCCAAATATCGCTGGCTGAGGACGTCTGCAGAGACGTCGTAGGGTTCGCCTGTACGCTCCCCCATCTGGTAGAGCACGTAGCTTCGGCAAGCGACAGCCTGCGCTCTCAGCGCCGCCTGCTCCCAACTAGAGATCATTTCGCCACCCAATGTCCCGGCTACATAATTTTCGAGGCTCACGCGATTGTTCACCGACACGCCGCCTGCGCTGCGACGAACGACTAGGCCGTCTCGCACTTTGAGGTTGCCCCCGCCTGCGGTCTTGATGACAAATGGGCTGTTGTCGCTGCTGCGCCATTCGCGCCCGACCTTGCGCCCGTCGATCGCAAGTCCGCCCTTTGCGGCGGTGATGCGTACGGGGCCTCCAACCTGGCCGCGAATCTCAACCCAAGGCTCGTCGGTCACAACTCTTACGCGCACAACGTGCGCAGCTTCGGGAGCAGCCGCCGAGACCTGAGTACTCGCAGCGCACAGCAATCCCCACACACACAGCCAATACAGCGCCAACCGGCACAGCGAGAGCTGATGCAATGGCAGCCAGTGCGGCTGCTGAGCTTGCGGCGCTTGCGACACGAAAGAACTCCCCCAACTCGACGCCCCGCCGTGCAGAGGCACGACTCGCGTCACTCTCTATCGATCAAAACTGACTAGGGGGGAATTTCTTGGGGGATTTCACGAACGAACACGAACGACTGTGGGCCACATCTTTTAATGACCCCGCCCCATCTCGTCCCGGGTCGCGTTTCATGACCCGGGACGAAGTGAAAGGGTCGCTGCGGAGTATAGACAGACCATCTTGGCCCTGCCAAAGCCACTTTCGTGTACTGATCTTCTGTTCGTTCTTGCGTGAGCTGAACAAGAACGCGTCGAGCCTGAGTGCTGCGAGACTAGAGGTCTCGCGCAATCGCCTCCGCCTTGTCCGTTTCTTCCCACGGAAAGCCTGCATTTTCACGCCCGAAGTGGCCGTGGTAGGACGTGGCTCGGTAGATCGGTCGGCGCAAGTTGAGCGCTTCGTCGATGCCACGCGGCGTGAGATCGAAGTGCTTGCGCACCAGCTGATCCATCGCGTTGCGGTCGAGGCTACCGGTGCCGAAGTGGTCAACCCGAATCGAAACCGGCTCTGCCACGCCGATCGCGTATGCGAGCTGTACTTCGCAGCGATCGGCAATGCCGGCCTTGACCAAGTTCTTGGCGACGTAGCGCGAGGCGTATGCCGCACTCCGGTCGACCTTCGAAGGATCCTTGCCCGAGAAGGCACCGCCGCCATGTCGGCCCATGCCGCCGTAGGTGTCGACGATGATCTTGCGACCCGTCAAACCCGCGTCGCCCATCGGGCCACCGACCACGAAGCGCCCGGTCGGATTGACGTGCATGATGGTGTCGTTGTCGATCAGATGTGCCGGAAGACTCGGGCGAATCACCTGCTCGATGATGTCCTTGCGGATCTGGTCGTGCGTCGCGTCCGGGTCGTGCTGAGTCGAGATCACGACCGTGTCGATGCGGACGGGGTTGTTGTTCTCGTCGTACTGCACGGTCACTTGGCTCTTGGCGTCGGGGCGGAGATAGCCGATCTCTCCGCTTTCGAAGCTGCCGCGCAACTGCTCGATGAGCTGATGGGAGTAGCGAATCGGTGCCGGCATCAGCTCGGGCGTTTCGTTGCAGGCGAAGCCAAACATCATGCCCTGGTCGCCGGCGCCCTGCTCCTTGTGGAGCCCCTCGCCTTCACTCACGCCCTGGGAAATGTCCTGGGACTGCTTGCCGAGCGCGATCTGTACCGCGCACGTTGCAGCGTCAAAGCCCATATCCGAGCTCGTGTAGCCGATATCGGCTACGACGCCGCGTACCAGGGACGCAAGGTCAACGACCGCGTCGGTGGTCACTTCGCCGAGCAGCAACACGAGGCCTGTGGTCGTTGCGGTTTCGCATGCGACGCGGGACTTCGGGTCCTGGGCCAAGAGGGCATCCAACACCGCGTCGGAAATTTGATCGCACATTTTATCCGGATGGCCCATTGAGACGGACTCGGATGTAAAGAACAGACGCGCAGCCATTTTCAGAAACTCCTGTAGTTCGAAGGATCGGCAGGGTAGAGAAAGAACCCCGGCCAATCAATTGATTTGGCAGGGGAATGAACGAATCGTTAGGACGTTACGGGCAATTGATGTTCTACTCGGCGCAACAGTTCGCGGCACCTAGGTCCCCAATCACGGCCCATGGCCGGAGAACTTCCAATGAAGCTGCCCAATTCACACCCCCCTTAAAAAAGCGCGGGGCGTAGGCGGATAGCCGACTTGGCAGGCCTGCAGGGTCGATGCGGCCCGAACCCGCGGACCTACAGCGCCCTAGCGCGGAGCCAAAGTCGGTACGTCTTCCTCGGCTTCGATCAGAGTGCCGAGCTCACGCACGGCACGTTCAGCGTCCGTACCGATTGCGCGAACCCGAAGCACAATGCCTTCGGCGGCGGCCAGTGACAGGATCGAAAGGACACTGGCCCCGTTCACCCACTCGCCGTCCTTGCCAACGCTGATCTCGCTCTCGAACTCTGCGACCAGCGCGACGAATCGGCCCGCCGGACGGGCGTGCATGCCCAGCACCGAGCGCACTACGAATTCGCGTTCGACCGTCTCGCTCACGACGCGTCTCCTGAAACCAGTCCGCTGGCAACCGAGATATTGCGTCGGCCGTATTCTTCGATGAGCGTCGCGAGTTCGGCAAGCGGCTTTTCGCCCCGGAACGTCGCCAGTTTGATCAGCATCGGTAAGTTCACGCCGGTCACGACTTCAACCTTGCGCTCGTTCAAGAACGAAAGCGCGATATTCGATGGTGTTCCGCCGAACATGTCGGTCAGGACTAATACTCCAAAGCCCTTGTCGGCCTCTGCAAGTCTCTTCGAGATCCCCTCGCGCATCTCTTCGACGCTCTGCTCAGGTGACACCGACACCGCAAAGAACTCGGGCGCATTCGGAATAATGTCGCGCAGGGCCTGGAGCATTTGCTCGCCCAAATGGTAGTGCGTAACGATCACCACCCCGATATTCATGATTGATTCTCCTGATGGCTCACTTCGGCTTCTCTGTGGCCTGAACCCGCGAGGTCGACGTCGCGATGCAGGAGGTTAGCCTCCCTGCCCCGTTCGCGTAGCGCGGACGTTAGCGCGCTGGCGACCGCCACGGATCGATGACGCCCTCCCGTACAGCCTACACCAATCGTCAAATAGGCCTTCCCTTCCTCGTCGTAGAGCGGCAACAGGTACCCGATGAGGT